>JASJDF010000166.1 GCA_030065715.1 Xenococcaceae cyanobacterium MO_188.B19
CTCAAACTGACACAAACTAAAGCTCACACTTGGTCAATTAGCCGATGAAGAATCAAAAAAGTCAAACCAATAATTCTCCTCTCGGAGCAATTTTATTACTCGCAGGACTTTTATTATTTCTGTGGGGCATTCAAAATCCTCAAGTTGCCTCAATGCTTATGGAAAATCCGAGATTAATCTTGCCCTATTTAGTAAATACATTTGGACTCTTCAAATTAATTGTTGGCACGGCAGGAATAGTCTTCTTATTGTGGTTAATCCTCATCAGTTCTAGCAGTAATAATGCTCATGTTCTACGAGGAGCAAAAGTAATACCCGACAGGAAGCTCAAAGCCACACTGAAAAGACAACCAAAGCTGAAAAACCAGCCTCAACTGCAACTAGCAGGAATGCCGATTCCCGCTCAATACGAAAATCGGGGATTCTTTGTGGTTGGTTCTCCTGGGAGTGGTAAAACTCAAGCCATTAGTCAGATGGTGGCTGTTCTCAAGCAGCGAACTGACTTTCGTGGGATAGTATTTGACCGTGGTGGGGAAATGTTAGCCAAATTCTATGACCCCAGAAAAGACCTAATTTTCAATCCCTTTGATGCTCGTAGTTGTCACTGGACACATTACCATGAGCCAGCTAGACCGGAAACAATGGCAGCAGCTCTAATTCCTCTAGAATCAACCAAAGAGCCTTTCTTCTCAATTGCAGCAAGAGCCATTCTAGCAGAATTATTCCGTCAAACTAAAACTAATCAAGAGTTATTGGAGTTACTACAAAGTGATATAGCAACTTTAAGCTCCTTTCTTTCAGGAACTCTAGCTGCTAGATATTTAGGAGAAGAAAAAGTTTCAACTTCAGTACTGTCTACTGTGGTTAACTATTGTGAGTTTTATTCCTCTCTCATCCCATCTCAGAATCAAGCTCTGAGTTTTTATAGTTGGGGTGCTAGTGATAGTCCTCAATGGATTTTTATCATACTCAGAGAAAATGATACGGAGTTATTAAAACCTTTGTATAGTCTCATCTTCGAGTTGATGCTTAAGGGGTTACTCTCCAACGAACAAAGAGGGAGAAAAACTGCCATTGTCATTGATGAGTTGGGTGCTTTAAATCAGTTACCCAGTTTACATCGCTTACTAAGTGAAAGTCGTAAGTTTCTAGGTTGTCCCATTTTAGGTACTCAAACCGAGGCTCAGATTACTAAAATTTATGGTCGTGAAGATACCCGAATCATCTTACAGGGAACTAAAACTAAGTTGATTTTAAATTGTGCTGACCCCCAAACAGCAGAAACAATGGCAAAGATTATCGGTAAACAGGAGTCAGTTTATTTAACAAGTAATAGCAGTCGTAGCCATCATAAAGGTGGACAAAATAGAACATTCAGTGAGAATGAACAGTTACGAGAAAGCTATGCTATTTTACCTGCCGAATTGCAAGATTTACCCGATTTAATAGGGTATTTTAAGATTGCTGGGTTCCCTGCTGCTGCGGTTAGAGTAAGGGTTAAGAAGTTTCCAGGGCAAACTGAACGCTTTGTTCCTAGCACTCAGGTTAATTTAGGTCTAGAACGAGACAGTATTCAACAGCAGTGGCAAAGATTACAACTGTAAATTACCAAAAATTAACTATTAGCTAAATGAGCGGTATTATTTAGTTTTTTTTCCCAAAGAAAGTCAATCTTTGGAAAGATACCACAAACAACTTGCTCATCACTTATTTGAACACAAATTACAACTTCGTTCTTCACATCGTACTTATTTACGTATGATAAAGCTGATAGTTCGTAGTATTTGTAAGATTCTTTTAAATATTCTTGCGTTAAAAAACGGGTTTTTTTATGTTGGTTTTCATCCTTAATTTCTGGATAATAAAAAAGTGCACCTCGCATGGGGATATTAGGTTTTTGGTATCGGCTAAATTTATATGCTATTTGTTCAAGTTCATATTCTCTTTGTTCAAATATTGAAGTAAAAAAGTCTAAGTCGGGTTTTAGATAGAGTTGTAATAGCTTTTTAATTTCTTTTTGTCTATGCAATTCATTTTTTTGATATTGATCGACATCAAGTTCTAACCACGTCTCTACTGGTTCTAGTTTAGATTCAATTAACTCTTCGACCATGTGCAAACTAATTTCTTCCTCATCATTTAGCTGCTGAGGATTTAATCTTACTATGCGTTTGTAAAATTTATTTTTAATATTAGTAATCAAAATAGTTTTTTTTGGCTTTAGCTGAATCTTTTGAATAATTGTTTTTATTTGTTCCTCATTGTTAATAACTTCTCCTTGTACCTG
This sequence comes from Xenococcaceae cyanobacterium MO_188.B19, assembly GCA_030065715.1. Taxonomy (GTDB): domain Bacteria; phylum Cyanobacteriota; class Cyanobacteriia; order Cyanobacteriales; family Xenococcaceae; genus JASJCP01. The sequence continues at coordinate 2,288 of JASJDF010000166.1, forward strand.
ACTAATAACAACTACATTTTTACGAGGATAACAGTATGCTCTAACTAAACATATATTTGACTCATTCCATCTAAAGCAATGTCTTGAAACTCTATAATTATCACAATAGTCTTCTATATTGACACCAGTTTCAATGATATTGAAATCTAAGCTCATTTTCTACTCCTAATATTATTAATTATGAAGGTATGAAGTTGATATCAGTTTAGTTATACAATATTTAATTAAATAAATAGCAATTCATTAATTAAGTAGGCATCAAAAAAGCCTGTTGTGATAGTATTGTGCAGTAGCAATATATATCTTCTATACATACACAAATTATTATTTCTTTGTCTGGATAATATTTGGGTATATAAGATAGAGCAAGTAATTCACATTTATCATTGCTTTGTTCTAAATCTGTACATCCTAAAAACTTTATACATTCTTCATTATTTTCTTGTTGTTCTGGATAGAAGAAAAAAGCTCCAATTAACGTTTGAGATAGGATTTTTTGAATTTTTATATGCTGCGATAAAAAAACAAGTTGCTCTTGTAAATAATGATATTAGAGTTTTTGTATTTTTTCTTGATGTTTTTCTTTCCTTTCAGCTTGAATCATAAGATCGAGTCCAAGCCATGTCTCTACAGGCTCTAGACGATGTTCGATCAATTTTTCTACTTCCTCTAAGTCAATACTTATTGTTGTGATGAGTTCACATTTTGCTTGCTGAAATTTAAACTTTTTTGGCCAATTAATAATAGTATGTAAAAAATCCTCTTTTGGGTACATACCCATACTAAATAGACCTACATGACTTATCCAAAATAAATTATCAGTATTTAATTTAAAATCTTGAACAACTTTTTCGATCAAATATTCATCCCAAATAACACAACGATTTAAGTCACTGGCAATAACAATTGTTCTCTTTTTAAACTCATATATTCTTAGCAAACTGCGACTAATTGCATCACCCCATTTGTAAATATGTCTGAAAATTTTACATCTTGGAGTATTTTCAACACTCAATCCTCCTTGCATACTGTCAAGTTCAAGCTTCATCCTCTCCTCCTGTATTATTATTTTTTTGATTAATTCCCTCTTTAAAACTCTTGTTTTGCGCTTCAAGAGCAGCCTGAAAATCATTGGCAATAGCAGAAATTTTTGAGTCTTCTGAATTAGCCATTGCCAATGATTTTATGTAAGCAGCTCTAATATCATTTACATAAATATATGCTGTTTTCCAAGGACAAATATTTAGTTTTTTTTGAACTGCTCCTTTTAGCTTTATATCCCATGTAGAAACACCATAAACATAAGAAGATACAAGATTCGCATACTCTAGATTTGCGCGATTTAAATTAGCGTTTCTTAAATCTGCTAGAGTCAGATCTGCATTACTAAGATCCGCCTCTTCTAGATTTACTTTGTATAAAGAAGAACCTTTTAAAATTGCTCCACTCAAGTTAGCTCTACTCAGATTTGCCTCTGTAAAGTAAGTGTTGCTGAAATTTGCCCCAGACATCTTGGCTCCTGTTAAATCGGCATCCCGTAAATTGACACTATCTAAAGTAGATTCTCTAAGATCGGCACATACAAGTTTGGCTTCACTTAGATTGGTTCGATACAAATCCACGCCTCTCAAATTTGCGTCACTTAAATCTATTCCAGACAATTCATATGCCAAAGAATTTGCCCCTGCAAGATCTGGAATCACATCTGGATTTTTGATTCTCCATCGATTCCAGGCTTTTACCCCTCTATTAAGGATGGTCAAATGTCGCTTGTTAGGAGTAAGGGTTTTATTTTCTATTTTTAAACTGCTTGCTATAGTTTGCGGAGCTTCGATAAGTTGCAACAGTTCTTCAAAAGTGAGATTGAGGAAAGAAGCAATTTTGGGAAAATGTATTCTATCTGGTATTTGTTCTCCTTTTTCCCAACGAGCCACTGTAGGCTGAGTTACGGGAGGCTGAAAAAGTTTTCCAAAAGATGCCTGAGTAAGATTGTTAGTATTTCTAATTCTTTTAATTAGTTCTGGCAAAGGATTGTCTGATAAAGACACGGTTGATACATAATCATTTGTCACTGTTTAGTTAAACAAAATAAATATCTCTACAATAGACTAGCAGAAAAAATACTCTTATGTATATTTTTTTTGTTTGTATTAAGATTTTTCATGTCCTTGTGTATTATTAAAATCAATTTTGTTATTAACTAAATGTCCTTGCGTATAAAAATTAAATTTATTTTTTGATAATTATGTGATAACTTTAGGTAAGAATTGATATTTAAGCAAAAGAGCCGAGGCAAACTGGGTCTACCACCGTCCAAGTGAAACAGTCCCTCCTACTCTCGACTCTCTATTGTCAGCTTTCACTGCTCTATCTTCATTTTACTCGACTAGAGTGAAATTTGATTTTGTCAGTAATCTAGCTACTTTTAGAGAGGAGCGTGTGGTTTGTATCTCGGCGATACTGAAAGGAGAAAAACCATGTTGATTTCTTTAGCACAAGAGTCATTACCTTCTGGTAATTGGCTCAATAAACATGCTGCTGCAAAATTGTTAGGCATTTCCACTCATACTCTCAAGACTTATCGTAAGAAGCATTGGATTGTAGGAATTCATTTTCAATATCTAAACAGTCGAACTATCCGTTATCACGAGGGTCTTTTGCGAGATTGGTTTGCCAATATCTCTTATCCTCAAGTCCATCAAAATGCCATTGAAATCTATTTAGCCTCTTTGCCTTCTAATCAACCAAAGAAACGCGGTCGTAAGTCTTAATCTTTGAATTTCTGCTTCTACAAGTGCCTCTTAAATAAAATTCCTAGAGGCACGGATTCTCTACACTTTATTTTTTTACTCATCATCATGACGACTCAAACTAAGATTCAAGGAAAATTTTATCCTCTTCAAAGTGAAGAATGGCTAAAAAGTATTAAGCAACTGACTTTTGCAGAAGTCAAAATCCTCTACTATGTGAGGTCTCTTGATCCATACAGTAAAGGTATTAATTTAACAATAGTTCAAATTGCGAAGGATTTATCGACAGAAAAATCTCCAATGCATCGTTCCACCGTCAGCAGAGCTTTAAAGTCTTTAGATGCAAAAGGCTTTTTGGAAATGGAGTTACTTAAAGTTCACCTCAAAGTTAATCCTAAAGGATTTCTCTCAGAGGAAAAAATACCAGATGTTGTGACTACACAACCAAGTTGTGAGGAGACAACACAAGTTGTATCAACACAACCAAATGTTCCTCCATGCAACAGAATGTGCGCTCAGACAACAGAATGTGCGTCCACACAACAATCGTCGTCTGAAATGCAGTCTGGGAGTACATTTCAAATCCCTAAGACTATTAAGACTTATATAGACTTTAAAGACTCTCTCTCAGAAGAAGAGCGAGAGAGTTTTTTGAAATTCGTAGAAAAAGTAACCAATGATTATGAGCGACCAATTATTGACTTAGAAGCTTGGTTAGCCAGCAAAAATAAAGCTCAACAAAACCAATGGGAAGTTCAATACCGAAAATATCAAAAGCAAAAAAATATGAGTTCCCATATCTCTAACTCAAATTCAGTTCCTGCCACTGAAAAAAAACGTGCGATTGCTGGATTTCAAGAACAGTTAAAACGACAAAAATCAGCAGCAGAAGTAAAAGAAGTAAAACCAATGCCAAAAGCTTAAATCATAATCCAACAAGTACTAAAGCTAATTTAAGCCCAAAAACTTGAGAATCCCTAGCACTTAAAAGATATTGGAGCAACATTATGAGTGAACCATTACCGCCTGCTAATCCTGAAGCAGAAGAAGCTATCTTAGGGGGAATTTTACTTGACCCAGAAGCAATAGCAAGAGTAGCAGATATTCTTGTTGTACAAGCTTTCTCTCTCAAGTCCCATCAACAGATTTATCGGGTAGCTCAAACTCTTCACAATCAAAATAAACTTACAGACTTAATGTCTATTTCTACTTATCTGTCAGATCATGATCTTTTAGAACAAGTCGGAGGGACAACTAAATTAGCTCAGTTGGTCAATCGTACTGTTTCGGCAGTGAATATTGACCGTCATGCCATGCTGGTGAGAGATAAGTATACTCGTCGTAAACTAATTCATGCTGGACATAAAATTGTCAATTTTGGTTATGATACAACCATTGAATTAGAAACAGTACTAAATTGCTCAGAACAAGAAATCTTTCAGGTTTCCCGTCAACAAATGAGGTCTGATACCGAACATAACAGCGAAATTGCCACTGCTGCTTTTAATCATCTGGACGAAAGTTCTCCCATTTATCCCACTGGACTTGAGGCTCTAGATAATTTGATGGTGGGCTTTGAGCCTGGGACAATGAGCATTTTGGCTGGAAGACCATCAATGGGAAAAAGCGCAATTTCTCTTTTTCTGGCTCTTCAGACCATGATTCAGCATCAGCTACCTGTGGTTATTTTTTCTCTGGAGATGACTAAAAAGCAGCTAGAGTATCGACTTTGGAGTTTAATTAGTCAATTAGATTGTTATAAACATCTGAATTTAACTCCTATTAGAAGTGAACGTATCCGTGAACATCGAGCAGGATTATGTCCTTTGACCGTAGAGGAAATGGATAGTATTGCTTCTATTGTTGGGATTGCTGCGGAACTACCTCTTTATATGAATGAAAATCGCGGTATTAGTGTTTCTGGTATTGCTTCTGAATGCCGTCAGATAAAAACGAGAGAAAAGAAGCTAGGTTTAGTAGTGGTGGACTATTTACAAATGATGGCAGCCGATAGTGGTGGTAATCGCAGTTATGAACTGGGTGATGTTGCTAGGGGATTGTACAAATTAGCGGGAGAGTTGTCAGTTCCAGTCTTGGCTCTATCTCAGGTTAGTCGAGGGGTAGAAGGTAGACAAAATAAGCGTCCTATGATGTCGGATTTATCTCAGTCAGGGATTTTGGAAATGGTGGCAGATAATATTATTTTTGCTTATCGGGATGAATACTATTATCGGGATACTTCACAGCCAGGAGTTTTAGAATTGATTTTGGCGAAAGCCAGACACGGAGATACGGGAACAACAGAGGTTTTATTTGATAAGTCTTCTGGCTCAATTCGCTCCTTTAAAGATTTTGTTTAATCATCCATTTTCAATTAACTAAAGTCATTGGAAGGGAATGGAACTTCTTGTCTTGGTAAAAAGATTCCTTTAATACAATTGGGATTAATTATTGCTATCTGAATATGATTTTGCTTTCTGAACATTGAGCCTGGATATAAAGTTTCTCCTTCTAAAAAAGCTGCTCTAACAGAATCAAAATATTCACCTTCTTCTTTAGCTAACTTATGTGCGTAACGAATTACGGCACAATCTAATTCTCTCTTTTTAAAATCAAAATCTAATTTGCCAAAAGAAGTATTTTTAGGTAGAGGCTTGTTTTCTCTTTCTAAATACTTTTCAAGAACATTGAAAGCAATAGCTAAATAATTAATGTATTTTTGATCGAGGAGGTCAAGGCAATTTCCCAAATCTAAAATAGCACCCAAGACAAACGGAGTTTTAATGCTTGAATTAGCTCTTTTACTGTCCTCTTGGGCATATTCAATGGCTCTTTGATAGTTATTTTCCCAAAAGTAAATTCCATTTCCTAACCAATCATAAGAATTATTACTGTGACGAAAATTATCTTCTTGATTTAAGATTCGGATAGCTACTTCTTTATCTATCCCGTGAAAACCATAAACAAAACTTGGTTTTGTAGAGTACATTAAATTATTAGTGGTTTACCTTGTGCTTTATCTTTAGCTACTGTTTCTGCTGAAAAGAATTCTTCACAATAGTACCCAGATTCATCAATAATCTTGGCATCTCTTAGTAGCTTGATATTTTCTTCGCGAGTACGTTTTTTGGCAGACTCTTTAACTTTTTTAGTAAGTTCTCTAATATCCATAGTTTTGAATGCTCTTGAACTTTATGGTCTAATTTTATCATTTTGTAAGAGGTTCATTAATCTCTAGCGATTAGCAAAGCTGACCACGAGGAAGGCGTGAACCCTCTCGCCCTGTAGACACAGAGCGATCGCAATTATAGTATAAACTTTCTTGTAAACTAGACTTAAAAGGCGGGTAATTGAGGGGAAATTTAATATATGAATACAACTATAGAATTATCAAACGGAAAAATTATCAATCTAAATCGTTTCGTTGCTTTAATACCTGATGAGAAATCAGAAAACCAGGAGTATCATTTAATTTTAGAAGGTTATGAAAAAGCGATCATCTTAGATTCACAAGAAGCAGCATTACTTAAAGAGCATCTCAAAGTCAAATCCAAGCAAAACTCAAATGGAATATGGGATAGAGAAGAACAAATACGTAAAAATCAACCAGCTATCGAGTTACTCAAAAAGAGAATTGCTAAAAATAAGCTTATGAGTGAAGAGGAATCAAGGCAAAGAGCCGAATTTTTAGCAGATTTTCAACAAAAAGTTGATGAACAGCGAATCTCTGAAAGAAAGTTATATTCATCACAATGATTATTTTTATTGATACTGGTATTTTAGGATTGCTTGCTAATCCCAACAAAAAAGGTGAGGCTGCTGAGGTTGAACAATGGCAAGAAATATAATTCTAAGAGGCTAATTTTTTTTCCAGATAGCATCTCTATAAGCCTTACTATACGCTCTTACTTTAAGTTGCTGCCTTCCGAATGACGAGCTACGCTCCTCATCCTCCAGCCAGCTAGAAAATATTTATTTTTATCAGACATTTAATACCAATTTCAAAAAGTACTGCTACAAATCTTTTTCCTCCTTTTCCTTCTCTAAGTCTTCGCGTCAGTCATCTGTAGTCAAACTAAATGAAAACAGTATAATATAGCAAAAGCTACTCAAGAATCTCTGGGAGCATCGGACGACTGTTAACATTTCCTGCATAGTTTTCGTACAGTGTTTGAACATCATGTCCAGTTAGTTGAGCAACAGCAACTGGATTCATACCTTGATCTAAAGCATGACTAATTAATGTATGACGAGTATTGTAGGGTTTTCTGTATTCAACTCCCACTTTCGCCAAAACAGATTTCCAGGCTCTATTTCTAAAATTATGGTCATCTATAGGATTTCCTTCACGAGATCTAAAAACAGGTCGATCTAAATCAAAATTCTCATCAAAATTCTTGGACTTCATGGATAGTAAAAGTGATTGAAGTCGAGAGGTTAGTGTAATAGTTCTAGCGCGATTAGTTTTAGTTGATTTTCTAATACCTCTACTCAAACTTTCCCCAATCCAAACATTAGAACACTCTTCATTTAAGTGTTTCCAGCATAATCCAATTGCTTCTCCTGTCCTACATCCTGTACCAAATAGAAATTCTACAAATACTACATAATGAGAGTAGTATTTATCTTGCTCAAAACCCTGAATAATTGCTTTTATTTCTTGTTTAGTAAAAGGTTTAGGCATTGGTTTGGGAGGAACTTTAATTCTTTTAATTAAAGATTTCCAAGGGTCAAATTCGACGATTTCTTGATTGATTCCCCACTGCCAACAGGCTGATAAAGATACAATAGACTGCTTTAAAGTGATAGGAGCTAATTTACATAAGAGATAATTATAGCAATGCTCTGAACAATCTTGTTGTAAGTCAATCGCAAGTTTATTAGATAAAGAATCAGTAATAGCTTTATCTTTAAACTTAACTGATTGTAGATGAGTTAAAACAGTTTGATATTTTTCCAGGGAACGAGGTGAAGATACCAATTTAGACTTATATTCAATAAATTTCAAGATTAATTCTTCGGCAGTTATTAAATTCGTCTTGGCATCTTCATTGTTTTTTTGAGGTTTATACTTTTGTAAACTTGAATCAAAATTACTAGAAATAATGTCTAACTCAATTTGTCTTGCTTTCTGTTCCGCAAACTTCCTATTAATATTGGTATCTGGTAAACCTAGAGCGAAAGCACGTCGTTTACCTTGATAGGTAAATCTTAATCTAAGCCAACCTTTATCAGATTCAATTTTTACCGTTCCTTTCGGTTGTTTCTTCTGTCTACCAGTTTGTCTACCAGTTATGCCACGATTACTATGAGCCATAAGGGTTTAAAAGCTAAATTTCGTCTACCAATCTTCTACCAATTTTAGCTTTAAAGACCCTAAAAAATGCCCAAAATACGTTATCTATTGAGAATTAGATCGAGGTAAAGATTTTGTATAAAAACAACAAAACCCTCTCAGAGAGAAGGTTTGAATTTTATCGGAGCGGCGGGATTTGAACCCACGACCCCCACTACCCCAAAGTGGTACGCTACCAAGCTGCGCTACGC
>JASJDF010000167.1 GCA_030065715.1 Xenococcaceae cyanobacterium MO_188.B19
GTGGTGGTTTTTCCTGCATCTACGTGGGCGAAGATGCCAATATTTCGGTAACGAGTGAGGTCTTTCATATTTTACTTTATTACTAAGTGTTAAAAACCGTCAGCATAGGGGTTGACGGAGTGATAAACCTTGAAATAAAACTTCAGGGTCTAGGTGTTACTTTTATACCCAGCATAGGCTGAATAGAATTTAATCGTCTAAGATTTGTTAAATCTTTTTTGGACTTTGACGATGATACCAATTGTTAAGTAATTATAAATTATTTATCTCGCAACAGGAAATAACTCAGGCATATAGTATTGAAATCTGAGCTAGGTTTCAATACTCTGGATTACTTATTTGGATTTGATTAATTTCTAGGTAAGCCTTGATGGTTATACCATGCCTAACTAATGGAATGTAGATTTTTAGGCGCAGTGGTTAAGGGCAGATTAACATTTTGGGTATTAGAATTGTGTGGGGTTTTATTGTACCAAAAAGATCGAGGACTTGGTTAAAATATAGTATGAAATAATTTTTATTTACTACAGCTTAAGCAGCGATCTCATTTTTATAGTCATAGAAGTTACTCACTCAGAACTGAAATCCCTCTGTAAACCTCTATTTTTGTTTCCCTATTCCTTAAATTGCTTCAAACCTTGATTTATTGTTTCACTGCGAAGTTCTACTTCTAAGTCAAAAGGTGGATTTATCCTCTAGCTAAAAATAAGAAAGGTGTTTTAAGACATTGTATCTTCTATACAAAAAAGATACAAAATCTTTATATAGCAAAGGTTTGAGCTATTGTATAATTGCCTTAGTTGAAGGTTCCAATTAATCAGTGTGTGAGTCCTCTGCATATCGCACCTTATAGTTAGCAGGCAAGAACCAAGAAAGCATCATACTATCTCGTTCAAGAGATTCAAATGGTGTAGCCTCAAGGTTTAAGTACTAATGCTTGCTAATTCCTGAGGACACGGGTGCTGAGGTTACCTCAATACCGTTAGATTTCTGTGCTTTAGAGGGCTGATATTGTAATGACTTGGGTTGTTCGGATTGATAGAGTCGATGACCATCCCCTTAACCAGGTAAGGGTTCAACCAAACCTAATTGTAAAAAGGGGCTACGTCCTAAAGGATACCGCTCCGCATATGCGGAATTTATTTCGACACTTAAAAGCCCCGTCGGTTTGCAATAGACTCAAGAACTAGCATCCCTGTCGATTGATCGCAAAGGTATCAACTACCCAAAGCTAATTTCTAAGGAAATATAGAGTGGATCTCCACGCCGAAGAAAGATCAAATTTTCTTGGGCTGCATAAAACTACATTTGCAAAACATACATAGATTCAACAATAGAAAAGGGAGTTAAACCATTGGTAACTCCCATTAATTTTACGAAATGAATTGCATGTATTATGACTGACAATAATCTAATTAACAACAATCGCTATGCTTTTGGTAATTATCAATTCCGTTCTTTTGACGGTACTGGTAACAATGTAAATAATTCTGAATTGGGTTCGGCTGGAAGTGCAATTCTTAATCTTGCGCCCCTAGATTATGGTGATGGTTTTTCTACTCCTTCGGGGCAGAACCGCCTTAATCCTCGTATTATCAGTAATCAGCTAGCACAACAAACAGAAGATATCCCAAGTGATAGAGGTCTAACTAACCTAATTTGGGCATTTGGACAGTTTCTAGACCACGATTTAGATCTAATTCCTGAAGGTTTGGAAGAAGCTCCGATTCCAGTTCCTGAAGGCGATCTTTTTCTTGATCCCGAAGCTACTGGTAAGGTAGAGATTCCTCTTAATGATTCTGCCTTTATTGAAGGTACTGGTACCGATCTTACTAACCCTCGCGAACTTCCTAATAACATTACAGCTTGGATTGATGGGTCGAATATTTATGGCTCTGATGATGAAAGAGCAGAGTTTTTGCGGTCTTTTCAAAATGGTAAGTTAAAAGTCAGCGAAGGTAATTTGTTACCTTTTAATGATTCAGATCACCCAGTTGAAAATGACGATCCTAGAAGTGGCGATCCCAGTCGTTTATTTGTTGGTGGAGATGTACGTAGTAATGAAAACTCGGTTTTAGTTTCTATGCACACTCTGTTTGTGCGGGAACATAACCGCATCGCAGAAAATTTGGCTGCTGCTCATCCAGATTGGAATGATGAACAAATTTTCCAAAGAGCAAGGGAAATTAATATTGCTCAATATCAATCAATTATTTATAACGAGTATTTACCAGCTTTATTAGGAGTTGATGCACTGCCAGAATATACAGGCTATGATTCCACTATTAATGTAGGTATTACTAGAACTTTTGCTAGTGCTGCTTTCCGTTTAGGACATACTCAGCTTAGTTCCATAATTCCTCGCCTTGATGTTGAGGGAAATACTATCGAACAGGGTGATTTAAATTTAGCAGAGGTCTTTTTCCGTTCTACTGATGTTGTACAAGAAACTGGAATCGATCCCATTTTTCGAGGTATTGCTTCTTCTTTAAGTCAAAATATCGATCTCAAAATTATTGACGATGTTCGTAATTTGCTTTTTGGCGGAGGAGATCGGGTTAGCGGACGAGATTTGTTTGCTATCAATTTACAAAGAGCTAGACTTCATGGTTTAGCTGACTACAATACGATTCGAGAATCTTTTGGGTTACAAAAAGTTAGTAGTTTTGCTGATATTACTTCTGATGGGGAATTACAAACCAAATTAGAGGAGATTTATGAAGGCGATGTTAATAATATTGATGCTTTTGTCGGACTACTCGCAGAAGATCATGTTGATGGTGCTGCGGTAGGAGAGACTCTTCAAGCGGTATTGGTGGATCAATTTGTTCGTCTTAGAGATGGCGATCGCTTTTACTATGAAAATCATTTCTCTGAGCAAGAAATCCAACAAATTGAAGATGTAACTTTCTCGGATCTGATCCGTCGTAATACTGATACTACTACTATTCAAGATAATGCTTTCTCTCTAATCAATGAAGGTACGGATTATAATGATGTTCTTAATGGTGGTTTAGGTAATGACTCTATCTACGGGCATTATGGTAGAGATAAGATTTTTGGTCATGCGGGAAATGACCTGATTCATGGAGGTCATGGTAAAGACATTATCAATGGCGGTTCAGGAGATGACGATATTAATGGAGGTTATGGTAAAGACAATATTTCTGGTGATGCAGGAAATGACCTGATTCGTGGAGGTTACGGCAGAGACCATATTTCTGGTGATGCAGGAGATGACTATCTTGATGGAGGAGCTGCAAATGATGTTATTCTCGGTGGAGATGGTGCTGATACTGTTAAAGGTGGCGCAGGAATTGATCACTTGACTGGAGGTAATGATGCTGATGATTTTGTCTTCGGTGGAGATGGTCTCAAATTCCGTCGAATAGGATTCGATTTTGTAGAAGATTTCACTAAAGAAGATCGAATAGTAGTAAGTCAGGAAACTTTCAATAAGTCATTAGGACCCATATCTTTTGGAGTAGCAAATAATTTTCTTTCTGCTTTATCTAGCAATGCTACTATCATCTATGAAAAAGGCACAGGCTCTCTCATATACAATACCAACGGTAGTCAAATTGGATTTGGTAGTGGTGGTATTTTTGCCAGACTTGACAGTGGTTTAGATTTATCAGCAGAAAACTTTGATGTTGTATAAAAGCTAATTCCTAAATCAAAATATTCAACTGTTCAATAGAACTTAATACTAGAGGCGTTTTTCTATCCTAGGGAAAAGCGTCTCTATTCTTGTCTAATAACTAAAAAAACAGTGACAATGGAGAAAATATATCAATTTATTGAAAATGAACCCACCCAATAGTTTTAATATTTCCCCCATAATCCGTATCACTCTCTTATGCTTGTACGTTGGTTTAACCGTACCTCTGCCATTTTTAGCAACAGCAACATCAGCCCCTATTCCCCCCAATTTATTATGGATTGGAATTATAATTGGTGCGATCGCAGTATTTGCAGCTTTGAGTCAAAAAGTAATTTTAGATGATACCAAAATAGAAGTTACCTACCCTAGTTGGATACCTCATTTTCTGTTCAAACGTTGGGCATTAAAATGGCAAGAAATTGCTGAATTAAAGATGCGTACCACAGGGCAAGGAGGTTTAGTATATTATTTCGTAACTCCTGAAAAAGACTGCGCCTATCTATTACCAATGCGGATTGCTGGATTTGCCAAAATGGTGGGAATTGTCACCGAAAAAACAGCTATAGACACTTCCGATGTTCGTCCCTTATCTCAACCTTGGATGTATTTAATCTTATTTATTTGTACCATGCTTCTTTGGTTAGTTGATGGTTGGACAATCTGGACAGCTATGACCATGACATAATTCATTTTGTCCATATGTTCCAAAAGGTGTAAGATTGTAAAGATATATAAACATTTTTTTGACACCATCCATCTCTTCTATCTAGATGACTTTCCTAAACCTCTCTGAACCTATATTTCGTCCTAAACAACAGGCTTTAGACTTCCAAGATCGTCAAGGATTATTACAGCTTAAGATTGCTATTAAAGACAAAACTCTATTTTCTGCTCTTTATACGAGAATTGATCAAGTTTTTGTGGTTTGGGGCTTGATTTGTTCTGTTATCTTCTTTACAGCACAATTTTCCCCCATTGACTGGACTACCCAAGCAACTATTTGGTCAGTATTAACAGTTATTGGCACCTTAGGAATGACTGTATTGACTTATTTTTGGGTCAGAGTTGAGAGATTACGCTGGGTACTATACACCTGGATTCTATTGATGTTTGGGGGAGTTGTAATAACCGACTTAGGAATTTTTTGGGGTTTAGGAAAAGTCTTAATGCACCTATGTGATATCTGGTTAGTTTTAAGTGCAATAGGTTATATTGCTACTGGTATAGGTTTGCGATCGCGTGCTTTTATTGTATCTGGATTATTTCATATCTTAGGAATTGCCGTATTACCCTACTGTATAGGTTGGCAGTTTTTAGCAACTGGTTTGATTATGACCTTTAATCTGTTAGTTTTTGCCGAAACTCAGTGGGATATGCGTCCTCCGATTGACAACTATGATTTACTCACAGAAGAACAAAAAATCTTTAATCAAAAACAACATTTGGTACGTCAAGGTTGTTCTTGATTATCTTGGTTAAAAAAGTGATTTAGAGAATTAAATGATGGATAGCAATAATCCCTTGCTTTCATTAAGGATAGCAGTAATGACTGTTTCCGATACTAGAACCGAAGATAATGATAAATCGGGCAAAATACTAGTTGATAATCTGAAGTTAGTAGGGCATTCTCTAGCAGAAAAAACTATTGTCCCTGATAATATTTATCAAATACGTGCTGTTGTATCTCGATGGATTGCTGATGAGTCTATTCAAGTGATCTTAACCACTGGTGGTACAGGAGTTACAGGAAGAGATGGTACTCCAGAAGCGATTAAAGTTTTACTAGATAAAGAAATTGAGGGCTTTGGTGAGATATTTCGGATGATTTCTTATCAAGAAATTAAAACCTCTACTATTCAATCCCGTTGTTTAGCTGGAGTAGCCAACGGAACTTATATTTTTTGTTTACCTGGTTCCTCTGGTGCTTGTCAAACAGGATGGAATATTATTAAAGATCAACTAGATTCTCGTAATCGTCCTTGTAATCTAGCTCAATTGATTCCTAGACTTACTGAAACTTGAATAATAAGCTTACTGTTTTTTAATGATCAAATAAAATACGGTCTAAACATTTTAAGAAAGCTTCAGTACTTCTACTAATTATCAGATTAATACTTTGAAAAATATTTTTTCCTTTACTATTTTTTGCGCCAGAAGACTTTTTTCTCTTTTTTGATGAAAAGATACCCTTTTTATTTTTGTTTTTTTGATTACTATTTTCAATTACTTGCTGATTATATTCTAGTTCCTTTATTCGCTTCTGATATTGAAGAATTATTTGTTGATTCTGCTCTAAAACTTGAGTAATCAATTCATGTTTGATAGAAGAATAACCTCGATCAACTAATTGAATTGACAAAGATAAATCTTGGGTTACGGCAGATTTAGAGATATAGCCCTTTGCACCGAAATCCAGTGCCTTAGAAACATATTCTGTCGCTAAATGGGTGCTGAGAATTATAACTTTAATTTCAGGAAAATCCGAAGAAATCTTTTTGGTTAAAGTTAATCCATCAATTTCAGGCATCTCGATATCTAATAAAATAATATCTGGAGTTTCTTTTTGAACTAACTCTAAAACTTCTATGCCATTTTCAGCAAACCCGACTATTTCAATCTCTTTCATTGGCTCTAGGAGAACTTTAATTCCTTCCCGAACCACAAATTGATCGTCGGCTATCAATACACGAATCATTTAAGATAACTCCAACAAGGTAAATCGTAAATATAATTAGCTTTTAATACATTGTAACCATCAATTCCTATGATCCTATTGAATTAAGAACAAGTCAAGTCAAAAGTGAGATTTTCATCAAAACAACATCAAATCTTGTTTGAATGAAGTAACAGCATCAACAAAGAATAACTAAACAATTAATTTTTACCAAGTTTAAATCAACAGCGATCAAAGTCAATCATTCAATATTTAATTAATTTTACATCACTCCATACATTTGACTAGGATAGATAACAATTTTTTGAATTATTTATAAATATAACCAAACCCAGAATTATTAATTTCAAACGTTAAATTATACATTTTAAATCCCATGCTTTAGTTAATGTTTTATTATCAAGTTTTGCTTAACTTAAAAATTGATTTATTATTTTATATGAGTTGCTTCACTTAAACCTAGTTCTTGACGCAAAGGTTTAAAAATCTTGCTGCTATCAACTACATTTATCCTATTTGCTCCCAAGTCTTCTTGTATCACAGAAACATAAAACCTTTTTCTATCCTGCTGAATAATCTTCCTTGTCAATCATCTGTAGCAATTTTAAAGGGAAATAATATTAGACATTCCCGATTAATAATATGCATTGCCTTATATATTAAGAGTAATGAAAGTTTGAGTTTCTTTTATTACTCCATACATTTGGTTTGAATGGACAGCAGTTTTCTTTGATTATGATGAAAACTACTGACCATTCATAAAACCTTTCCTAATAGTTAGTAGGTGGCGTTAGCTCAAATGTGTTTTGTTGAGCAAACATATCCATATTTTGATCGTTAAACTCCGAGGTAATAGAGTTAGCTGCCAATGCAGATCCTGGAGGAGTAGTGTCATAACCAAATAGGTTGGAAATCTCACTATCAGGTAAAGGCATATCGCTATGTCTATTCGCTAGATAAGCTAAAGCTCCAGTAAATCCAGCATTGTAATCTGTGGTTACTTCATTAGAGATATAATCATCTCTTCGGTCATTGTAAGCACTGTCATAAGGTTGACTGGGTCCACCAACTAATGCTCCATACAGAATGTGTTTGGTTTCACCACCATTAATATTATTGTTGAGAGAACCATGAGCACCTCGGTGGTGGGGATTTTGGGGATAATTGTCGCCAAAACCAATCATGTAACTCATATTTAAAGGATTGTCACCCAACATATATTTGACTTGGCTATGAACAAAATCATTATAGATTCCACCTTTGTCATTGACTGTATCGGAATAAATACCAGCGAGCATAGCTGTGTTAGCAGAATAGCGGTTTGCGCCCCATTGATCTAACCAAGCTAATCCACCTTCAGTGTATTTGGGAATTCCTCCTTGGCTTCTATCTATCATCCAGCGGTCTAACCAAGCTTCTACTTGAACTTGATATTGAGTATCTCCTGTTTCTTGAGCGAGTAAAACCGCAGTACCATACTTTTTATCATCCCAGTTTTGAGTGAAAGGTGCATACTGAATACCATTAGTATCTTGATAGTATTGCTCGGCTTTAGCAAGATATTGAGTATCGGTTTGACCAGCTGCTTCAGTAGCTTTGTGTAACCAAGTTGCACCCCAAGCTAGTTCATCGGTATAACCAGACCAAGAATTGTAGAAATTCCTGGCATCAGTAATAGAGTCAGAGTATTTACCTTGATAAGTTTCAGCAAACTCATACAACTTTTGTGCTTGAGTTAATAGTTGGTCAGCATAAGCTTGGTTACTAGGACGGAAGATAATTGAAGCTGAAGCTAGAGCAGCAGCAGATTCCCCTGCTAAATCTGACCCAGGATTTTGAGCATCAATTTGATAGGTGGGTCGATTCATAGTCATGATTTCTGGAGGACCCCAGAAAGAATGATCCGCTTGTCCATTACCTACTTGTCCGTAGAATACATCATCAGAAACATCTGCTGTTCCTTTATCATCATAGGCTTTGAGAATATAATCAGTTCCCCATTTGACCGCATCTAATAATTCATCCTTTTGACCAATCTTGTCATAAGCATCACTATATTGCTCTCCACCCCAAGCCAGCATAGTCATACTTGCTGCCATCGGAAAACCAAATTTAACGTGATCCCCTGCATCATAATAACCACCAGTTAGATCTCGTCCTACGTCTGCACCATCATTGAGGGCAGAATCACCACGCCAAGGAATACGATTGTCTGCTGGTAGTTCACCAGATCTATTTGCTTCATAGAACAAGAAGGATTTTTGTATTGCTTCTGCATAATTAAATGCTCCTGGATGATCTCCATTGTGATTGTGACCACCTGGCATTGTAGGTTCTGTTGGTGTTGTTGGGTCAGTAGGTTCTGTAGGAGTAGTCGGATCTGTAGGTGTAGTGGGCATATCTCCTACTACTTTTCCATTTAATTCAAATACATCGGGTAAGTTAGATGTTGAACCTTCTCCAATGAAACCAAAAGCAACTTTGTCTCCAGATGCTACTGTACCGTTATATGGTGCGTTACGCAGTACATAGGTGTTACCAGTTTGACTAACTATTTCTGCGCCCCAGATTTGGTTGATTTGACCTGCCAATTCAAACTTAAGAGTCCAGTTGTTTAAATCACTAGTATTTTTGTTGGTGATTTCTACCTGACCTTGATAACCACTACCCCAATCATTGGTAATAGCAAAATTTACTTCAGAGTTGCCAGTAGGCATTGGATCGGGATCGGGCGTAGGCATCGGCGCAGGATCAGGTGTGGGCATTGGATCAGGATCGGGCGTAGGCATCGGATCGGGATTTGAGCCAATTCTTGTACCAGTATACTCTGGCTGTGAGTGATAAGGTGCCCTATCTACTCCTCCTGCCATTGCAACACTCTTCCCGTTAAAGACGTTGCTTTGAACGATTCTAAAATCAGCTATTTTATCGGATAGCCCCATTCTGCCAGCAATGTTATCTTCTAATTGATTGGCTCTCCACTCAAAGTGCGAGCTATTTAAATCAGAGAACTTGATTCCTTTGAGGGTGATACTTTGACCAGTAACTGGGCTGTAGAATCTAACTCCTTTGCTAGTTTCTTCCACTGTAAAGTTCTGTTGGCTATCTCCACGGACACTTAGGTAGAAGAAACTGATTTTATCTTTAGCTGGGTCGAACTCTACTTCTTCTGGGAGATTTTGTTCGTGAGAACGAACATATACTGTATTGGGTCTGACGAATCCTTCGCCGTTTTCCCAAGCTAAAGCAGCACTAAGATCTTGTTGTAAGTGAGCATCTGCTATTGGCGTAAAGTTGTCCGCTTTGAGTTCTTTGAGAGAAACACCAACAAGAGTCAGAGATCTTTCTAGATGATGATAATTTTGAAAAACTATGCCTTCGGGGGTATCAATAGCTATCTGATTATGTATGGAATCAGGACCCAAATCCACCTTGTCTGTGGCTAAATTAAAGTTGGTTATTCTTTGTGTAGTTCCGTCTACTTTAAAAACTGTACCATCAGAAGCTACTGAGTCTGTATCGGGTAGAGGTTCTCCATGAGTATGACCATCACCATCATGGTTGTGACTATCACCATTGTGATTGTGACCATCGCCACCCTGATTATAGGAAGGCATAGGTTCTGGAGTTAGAGTAGGAGCAGGTGTGGAAGTACTAATTGTTTCTCCGTTTAACTCGAAAATGCTGGGAATTTCAGAAATAGAACCTTCTGCATTGAAGGCAAAGTGGACAGTCTCGCCAGGGGCTGAGTTAGAGGATGTAGAAATCATAGTTAAAATTTAGAGTTGGATTGCAATTTAAAGTGGTTACCTTTTATTACCATTCGATGTGTAACACTGAAGAAATTATATAAAATAAAGTGTAAAAAACTCGGTTGCAATCAAATAGACTTTAATAGGTTAAAACTAATAAGAATTTACAATAAATATATAACTTTAAAAGATAATTGCTGTTTTCTTCATAAAAAAATACCAAAAAAAGGCGATTATCGGCTCTTGTTAGGTCAACCCCAACGAAGGAAGCCCCAAATAAATCGGCTTCGGAAAGAGTAGCCTCTAGGAGAATCACTCCATCAAAAACAGCGTTTTGGGCAGTTATTTTAAAGAGATTAGCACCACCCGCATTTCTCACAAATTAAGTTGAAAGCCGATTTAAAGCTTAAAAGTTGAAGATTTTTTCTAATAAGAGAAATTTGAGATAGTGACGATAAAAAAAATAGGCTAAATTGTGAGAAAATTTGACAAGAGAACCTAAAAATTTAGTCATCAAGAAAAATTGACCATGACAAAATAAATG
>JASJDF010000168.1 GCA_030065715.1 Xenococcaceae cyanobacterium MO_188.B19
TTAAATGCGGTAAATCACTGGACAAACAATCAACCTTTTTTGACTCAAAAAATTTACCAGATTATTAGAGAACAAAAAGCTTTTATTGCCCATGGAGAAGAAACTGCTACGATCGACGGGTTGGTACAGGAGAATTTAATTCATGATTGGGAACAAGGAGCAGCAGCAACCCATTTTCAGGACATACAGGAACAACTGTTAGATAATAAAGAGTTTTCCACAGCCTCATTACTCAAAACTTATCAGCATCTCTGGCAACAAGGGAAAATCGAGTATGATAGCAGCCCTCAACAAAAGAAAATACTAGAATTGGGCTTGGCAAAGCTCGAAAATAACATACTAACCCTTAGTAATCCCATTTATCACGCTGTATTTGACGGGGTTTGGGTGGAAAAACAATTAGAAGCTGTCGGTGTTACTACCACACCCAATTCTCAATTTGAGCCAAATTTTGTTACCACTACAGTCAGCAAAAAATCCCATTCAAACTCTGCTTCTATCTATCAACGCCTGGTGTTTCCTGTTTTAAGTATTGTGACTATTTTGCTTTCTGGTGCTGGTTTATCTTGGTTGGGACGGGAATATTTGCAAACTAATAATCAAAAACAATTGTTAGATAGTGGCGATCGCGAATTAAAATCCAAAAATTACTCACAAGCTCTAGCATTATATAATCAGGCTTTAAGAGTTGATAAGGATATCGCTAGTATTTGGATTAATCGTGGTTATGCTTTAGAAGGACTACAAGAATATGAACTAATGTTACAGTCTTGTACTTCGGCAACAGTGATTCAACCCCAGTCAGAATCAGCTTTGAAATGTCGTGGTAAAGCTCTATTTCATCTTAAGAAATATGAGGAGACAGTACAAGTCTGGGAAAAAGCGATCTCAATTAATCCTGATGACCCCTTAGCCTGGATTGGCTATGGTGAAGCTTTATACAAGATAGAACGGTATAAAGCCTCAACCAGCGCCATAAAAAGAGCTATTAATTTACTGAAAAATAATCCTCAAGCAGATAGTAGCAGTCTTCCTATTGCCTATAATGGTCAAGGAAAATCTTTGTTGAGACAACATCAATATTCTCATGCCCTAGAAGCCTTTAAGAAATCCCTGGTTTACGCCCCTAATTATCTCTCCGCTCAACAGGGTCAAGCTTTGGCTCTCACCAAACTCGGAAAAAATCAGGAAGCTACTCAAATTTTTGATAAACTCTTGATTCGAGACGATCTTTCTACTGAACAACAAGCAATTACTTGGTTGTATAAAGGAATTAATTTTTGTTCTATGAAACAACCTTCTCTGGCTACCGCTGCTTTTGAAAAAGCTCAACAATTAGATACAGAGTATGACAACGCAGTTACTAAGGCTCAGAGAGATTGTCATATTTAACAGTTGAGATTTTTGGAGTTATGTAGAGGGGTTTGTGGTGTAATTAGCATAGTTCGTTATTTAGTGTGAGATTTATCATCATGCGAGTGTATATATTGCTATTTAATGCCGGTACTAATAATGAGGGAATTCATACAGTTCAAATTGGCGATCGCAATAAAGTCTTAATGTTTCAAGAAGAAGATGATGCAGTGCGTTTTGCCATGATGCTTGAAGCACAAGATTTCCCAGAAGCCACAGTAGAAACTATTGATTCAGAAGAAGTAGAAGCTTTTTGTAGTAAAGCAGATTACGATTGGGAATTGATTGAACCAGGTAAATTAGCCATTCCTCCCGAAAAAAATGCTGACAAAACCGATTGGAGTCCAGAGGAAACTAACAGTACTCAAGATTCTGCAACCTCGGAAACTGAATCAATTCCCCAAGATGATTTAGATAGTATTCGTCGCCGACTCGAAGGACTACTATAAGGAACAAGGAATAAGGAAAAAAAATAAATGTTAAATAATCGGGGACATCTTCTAACTGAACAAATCAATCCTGATAGCCAAAACCTTGACAATCTCTCTTCTTTAGAAATAGTAGAACTGTTTAACAAAGAAGATTATAAAACTGTTGAAGCGATCGCAGAAGCTAAATTAGCATTAGCTCAAACCATTGATAAAACTGCTGAATCTTTACGTCAGGGAGGAAGATTGTTCTACGTGGGAGCAGGAACCAGTGGTAGATTAGGAGTTTTAGATGCAGCCGAATGTCCGCCGACTTTTTGCACCAATCCCGAACTAGTACAAGGAATCATTGCTGGAGGAGCTGGTGCTTTAATTAGAAGTTCTGAAAACCTAGAAGATCGCCCTGAAGATGGGGAAAGTGCGATCGCTCATCATGAAATTAATAACTTAGATGTGGTCATTGGTATCACCGCAGGGGGTACTACCCCCTATGTTCATGGTGCATTACACGCTGCCCAAGAACGAGGTGCAACTACGGTTGCGATCAGTTGTGTGACTCCTCAACAAGTTCCCATTAATGCTGATATTGATATTCGTCTGATTGTGGGAGCAGAGATATTAGCAGGCTCCACCAGGCTCAAAGCGGGAACAGTGACTAAAATGGCACTGAATATTATTTCTACGGGAGTAATGGTGAAGCTAGGAAAAGTTTATGGCAATCGCATGATAGATGTCAGTGTAACCAATATCAAATTACGCGATCGGGCTTTACGGATTATTTGCGATCTCACAGATTTAAACCGTCAAGAAGCAGATAAATTGCTTCAAAGGAGTGGCAAAAAAGTCAAACTAGCTCTTCTGATGCAATGGACTGGTTTAGATGCAGAATCCGCCCAAAAACTACTATCTCAAAATCAAGGTAATCTTCGGGCTTCAATTAAGGAAGGAGGAATTAGCAGTGAGTAAAAAGTAATGAGTAATGAGTAATGAGTAACGAGTAATGAGTAATGAGTAATGACTAATGACTAATGACTAATGACTAATGACTAATCAATGAATGACGAACGACGAATGACGAACGACGAATGACGAACAATTAACCCAACTGATCGAAGATCGAGAACATTGGTAAATACATTGACAGCAAGATTGTTCCTACCATAACTGCAATTCCTACCATCATGATCGGTTCTAGCATACTGGTTAGGGCTTTAACCGCTTGTTCTACTTCATCTTCATAGAAATCTGCCACCTTAGCCATCATCTTATCTAGTTCTCCCGTTTCCTCACCAATACTGATCATCTGAATTGCCAGAGGAGGGAAAACATTTTCCTTTTGAATCGCCAAGGAAATCATTCCCCCTTGTTGAATTTCTTTTTTCGCCCCCTGAATGGCATTAACAATTACTTTATTGGGAATCGTATTACAGACAATATCAAAACAGTTTAATACTGATACCCCTGAACGAGTTAACACCCCAAACACTCGACAAAAACGAGCAACTGCTGATTTTTGATTTAAGTCGCCAAATAAAGGCATTTTCAACATAAAACCATCAATCTGGAGTCTTCCCACAGGAGTTTTATAGTAAGTTCTAAAAGCAAAAGTTATACCCATGATTATTGCCACGGGAATTATGGCTTTAGGGCTTCTAAGAGTATCGCTCAACCACACCATAAAGCTAGTTAAGGCTGGTAATTCCGCACCTAATGATTCAAAAATTCCCGAAAAAACTGGTATCAGGAAAATTGTCATCCCCAGGAAAGCCACCACAGCAAAAAATCCTACTGTTAAAGGATAAGTCATTGCAGACTTAATCTGATTTTGTAGTTTTGCCACATCCTCAAGCAACCCAGCTAGTCTATCTAGAACCTCGTCCAGAACCCCTCCAGCTTCACCTGCTTCCACCATATAAACATAGAGATCGTCAAAACATTCTGGATGTTTTGCCATAGACTCAGAAAGACTAATCCCTTGTTGTACTTCCCCACTAATAGCTATAAGAGCTTTTTTTAGCTTAGGATTACCAGCTTGATCCCCTAGAATACCTAAACATCTGACAATTGCAACCCCCGCATTAATCATTACGGAAAACTGGCGGGAAAAAACTGCCTTATCTTTGATTGTGACTTTACTTAAAGCTACTTCTAACTGAGATAAATCTAAGTCTAGAGCTGACTTATTAATTTTGCCAACTGCTACATATCTGTTTTGTAAAATACTGCGGGCTTGTTCGGGAGAGGCTGCTTCAACCTTTTCTTTGAAGATTTTTCCCGAACCATCTTTAACTTTCGCTACATATACGGTCATTTCGGTTATCAGTTATCAGTTATCAGTTATCAATTATCATTGCCTTTTATTTAAATAAAAGGCTTTTAAGGAAAGAAATTTTCTGTAAATTTAAAAAATTTTTAGCGACGAGTTCTAGACTTAGATGCTCCTAATCCTCCTCCTACACCACCAACCAGACGCTGTAATTCATCGGGTTTACTACTTTTAGCAATCCCTTCTTCTATATCAATAACTCCAGTTCTGACTAAATTTGCCAAAGCCTGTTCCATAGTTTGCATCCCTAGTTTTACTCCTGTTTGAATCGAAGAATAGACTTGAGGTGCTTTACCTTCCCTGATCAAATTTGCGATCGCAGGTGTGACAATCATAATTTCTTGTGCCATGGCTCTACCAAATTCCCCAGGCTTAGGATTTTTCTTCTTGGCTAATGTTTGACTGAATACGGCGATTAAGGAGTTAGAAAGCATTGCTCTAATTTGGGCTTGTTCTGCTGCGGGAAAAACATCCACCATCCGATCTACAGTTCCCGCAGCGGAGCTAGTATGTAGAGTTCCAAAAACTAAGTGTCCTGTTTCTGCTGCGGAGATCGCCAAGGAAATAGTTTCTAAATCCCGCATCTCTCCCACCAGAATAATATCTGGATCTTCCCGTAATGCTCCTTTAAGAGCATTGGAAAAACTTTTGGTATCTTCGCCTTTTTGTCGTTGGTGAAACAGACTTTTAATATTGGGGAAAACATATTCAATCGGGTCTTCTACAGTCAAAATATGTTCTGCTCTAGTGCGATTAATTAGGTCTAACATTGCTGCTAGAGTGGTAGTTTTTCCCGAACCAGTAGGACCTGTAACTAGAATCAATCCTTTAGGTCTTTGGGTCATATCTCGTACAATATCAGGCAACCCCAACTGATCGAAATTGGGAATTTTAGAAGATAACGCTCTCAAACAAGCAGCATAACAGCCTCGTTCTTTATATACATTTACCCGAAAGCGAGCTAAACCTTTGACCCCATAAGAACAATCTAATTCCCAGTTCTGTTCTAAATCTTTTCGTTGAGTATTATTGAGCATACTAAAGATTAATTTTTGGCATTCTGGTGCAGTTAAATCATCCCCAATAGGAGTCAACTTACCACTAATGCGAAAATAGACTGGTGCGCTGGCTTGGATGTGCATATCAGAGCCTCCCATCTCCACCAACTGCTCCATCAAATCTTCGATTATGATGTCCATCATATTTTTTTACCCCTAATTTAATTATTTGGTTGTTATAAAAATTTAGTCAGAAAAGCGAGAAGTCATACAATAAGGACAATCCAGCCATTCAGGTTGTAGTTGTGCATTACAAGTACGACAAACCAAACCACTCTTTCTT
This sequence comes from Xenococcaceae cyanobacterium MO_188.B19, assembly GCA_030065715.1. GTDB lineage: Bacteria > Cyanobacteriota > Cyanobacteriia > Cyanobacteriales > Xenococcaceae > JASJCP01. The sequence continues at coordinate 5,509 of JASJDF010000168.1, forward strand.
TTGGCTTTGAGTTCGGCTTCTAAACCAGAATCAGTGAATGTCACCCTTTCTACTTCTTCTAAAGTTGTGTGACCTTCTCTCACCAAGTCCAAACTGTAAGCCAAAATAGTGATCATCCCTTCTTCCACCGCAGCTTCCTTGATGCGGTCTGTAGTAGCTCCTTGGTTGATCAAATCTTGTAATTTTTCCGAAGTTTTCATTACTTCATAGACCCCAACCCTGCCTTTGTAGCCACCACCACCACATTTAGGACAAAGAGTGTCATTAGCTTTGGCTTCGGCTTTTTCTTCTGGGTCTAAAGTTTTGGCTTTATAGAAAACAACTTCTTCTTCATTAGAAGCTGATAGACCAAATCGCGCTAATTCTTCAGTAGTAGGGTTATAGGCAATTTTGCACTCGCCACATACCCTCCGCATTAATCTTTGTGCTAATACACCGACCAAAGACCCAGAAATCATAAAGGGTTCAATACCCATCTCATCCAAGCGGGATATTGCTCCAGCAGCATCATTAGTGTGTAGAGTAGTTAATACTAAGTGACCAGTCATCGCTGCTTCAATAGCCGTTTTTGCCGTTTCAGGGTCTCTAGTTTCCCCCACCAGAATTACATCAGGGTCTTGTCTGAGAAAAGCCCGTAGAATTGAAGCGAAATTCATGCCTTTTTCCCGAATTACCTGCACTTGAGTAATCCCGTCCAAAGAATACTCAATAGGATCTTCTGCGGTACTGATATTCACCCCTGGATTGTTTCTTTCCGCCAAAACCGAATAAAGAGTTGTCGATTTACCCGAACCAGTAGGACCCGTCACTAGAAGCAAGCCAAAGGGACGCTGTGCCATATCTCTGACTAATTCTAGGGTGGGTTCATGGGAAATTAGTTTATCTAGACCTAATTGAGTAGCAGAATTATCTAAAATCCGCAAACAGACCTTTTCTCCGTAGCGACTGGGTAGGCTGTTAACCCGAAAATCCACTTTTCTGCCCTGAAACATACGGCGAATCTTACCATCTTGGGGCAGACGTTTTTCTGCAATATCCAAATCTGCCATAATCTTGAAGCGAGCCACCACAGCAGGAATAATTTTTTTCGGCATCGGTTCAAATGCTTGCTGAAGTACCCCATCTTTGCGGTAACGTACTCTTAAAGCATTTTCTTGGGGTTCGACATGAATATCAGATACTCCTTCCTGTAATCCTTTAGCTAGAATTTTATTAACTAGACTAATAATTGGTGCCCCTTGGGCTTCACTAACTGCACCCAAGTCATCCGCAGTTTCCTCATCCGTTTCTTCTAAATTAAAATCTAAATTATCTAAATCTAAAGAAACATCAACATTGACATTTTTCTCGTCTTTCTTGCTCTCTTGTTTAACTTGCTCATCTAAATACTGATCGATCAGTCTCTGATAATCGGACTGAGTAATTACCTTGCGTTTTAGTTCAATTCCCTTGGGACGCAAAATTCGATTCAGGTCATCTTGTGCTTCCAAGTTTTCAGGCTCGACCATCGCCACCAACAAAGCAGGAGGATCTTCCTGCTTTTCTAGAGGAATCATCCGATAACGACGGCATAAATCCAAAGGAATGAGAGTATTAATTAAATCTCCTGCTATCTTGATTTTGACTTCTTCAATTTCAGGATCTACAGATTCCACACCATAAAGAATTTTTAACTCAAAAAGATGGTGTTTTTTATACTGACGTTGTAAATCAGGTGGTAATGGCTCTCCCTTAAAAGATTCGATAATATCTACCAAAGAACGACCAGACTTACGACTCTCTGCTAAAGCTTTCTGCATCTCTTCCCCATTGACGAATCCAGCTTCCACTAGCTTATTGCCAAAAGGAGAAAAATAATTGCGAAGTGCGATCGCTCTATTTCTTTTAGATCTAGTAGATTTAGTAGATTTAGTAGATGATGAATAAGTCATAAAATCATAAATAGTCTCCTGATATTACCCAGTGTTCCCCAAACTATTGTTAAAATTTCAGACAAGATGATAAAAATATTCCTCAATACCATCGAAAATTATTGTGATATTGTTGTCAGTTGAAAGTTATTACAATAACTTTGCCATATGGTAATATATGCTTTCTCAACCAGCTTTGTAACTCCCTATTAATAAAAAAACCTAATCTTGAAGTGTCCTATGATTGACGAACAAAATCAGCAAACAACTACTTCCGAAACTCCCAGTAACACCTCAGAAACAACTAATTCTGGTGAAATCTTTTCCGAAAATGCGGTTCAAGAGGTTGTTGATGAACCCCAAGATGATCAATCTATAGAGAATCAGGATGCTAGTTCTCAAGAAACCAATGAAATCTTGGAGGGTGAAAGAAATACTGAAAACGAGGCAATTATCTCCACCCTACAACAAGAAAATGCCAATTTGAAAAAGCTCCTAGATGAAAAAATTGAGCAAAGTAGTGGAATAAAAGCTCAATATGCTAGATTGGCAGCGGATTTTGACAATTTTCGTAAAAGAACCAGCAAAGAAAAAGAAAGTCTCACCAAACAAACCAAAAAAGCGATTGTTACTGAATTATTGCCAGTAGTAGACAATTTTGAAAGAGCCAGAGTTCAAATTCAGCCAGCTACAGAGGGAGAACAAACGATTCAAAATAGTTATCAGGGAGTATATAAAACTTTAGTTGATTGCCTCAAGAGACTGGGGGTATCTGCCATGCGTCCCGAAGGACAAGAATTCGATCCCAATTTTCATGAAGCGATGCTCAGAGAAGCAACTGATGAACATCCAGAAGGCACAGTAATTGAGCAATTGATGCGGGGATATATGCTAGAAGAACAGGTCATTCGACACGCAATGGTTAAAGTTGCTGTTCCTAAAGAACCCGTGATAACCTCGGAAGAAGAAGAGACAACTTCAGAAGATGAAGTAGTTGACGAAAACTAAATTAGTTTTCTATTAGGAAATATTCCGACTCAACTTCACCGTTAAGGATGATCTTTGACGGGAAAATACTGTACTCTGGGTTGTTTTTATCAAGCTAACTGTGAACAAAATTGACCTTAATGCCTCGATATTATGGCAAAAGTTATTGGTATTGATTTAGGAACTACAAATAGTTGTGTTTCTGTGCTAGAGGGGGGAACACCTGTAGTAATTGCTAACTCAGAAGGAGGGCGTACCACCCCTAGTATGGTGGCTTTTGCCAAAGGCAATACTCGCCTTGTGGGGCAACTGGCAAAACGACAATCTGTGACCAACGCCATTAACACAATTCATAGCATCAAACGTTTTATTGGTCGTCGTTGGGAGGAAACAGAAGAGGAACGTTCTAGAGTTCCTTATCAGTGTGTAACTGGTAGAGATAAAACAGTTGACGTTAAAATTCAAAATCGTCAATATACCCCCCAAGAAATTTCGGCAATGATTTTGCAGAAACTCAAAACCGATGCAGAAAACTTTTTAGGGGAAGAAGTAACTCAAGCTGTAATTACAGTGCCAGCTTACTTCACAGACGCCCAAAGACAAGCAACTAAAGACGCTGGCACAATCGCGGGACTAGAAGTTTTACGCATTATTAACGAACCCACTGCTGCTGCCTTAGCTTATGGCTTAGACAAGTTAGATCGAGAACAAAACATCTTGGTTTTCGATCTGGGAGGAGGAACTTTTGATGTTTCGATTCTGGAATTAGGCAATGGTGTATTTGAAGTAAAAGCAACTTGCGGCAATAATCAACTTGGTGGTGACGACTTTGATAATGTCATCGTACGTTGGATGATCAAAGCTTTCCATAGCCAAGAACAAATCGACCTCAGAAACGACAAAATGGCTTTACAAAGACTCAGAGAAGCAGCAGAAAAAGCCAAAATAGAACTTTCTAGCGCCCCTACTACTTCCATTAACCTGCCATTTATCACCGCCGATGAAACAGGACCCAAACACTTGGAAATGGAACTAAGTAGGTCTAAATTTGAAGAGTTAGCTCGGGGTTTAATCGAGCAAACTTTAGAACCTGTCAAACAATCTCTTAAAGACGCGGACTTATCTCCAGATGAGATTGAGCGTTTGATTTTAGTAGGAGGCTCAACTCGTATTCCTGGGGTACAAAAAGCTATTCAAACTGTTTTTCCCCAAATGCAAGTAGACCGCTCGGTCAATCCTGACGAAGCTGTTGCTCTTGGTGCTGCTGTTCAAGCAGGAGTATTGGGAGGAGAGGTAGAAGATTTACTATTGTTAGATGTAACTCCTCTTTCTTTAGGGCTGGAAACTTTGGGAGAAGTTTTTACAAAAATTATTGAAAAAAATACCACAGTTCCTACCAGTAAATCCCAAGTTTTTTCTACTGCCATCGATGGACAAACATCAGTTGAAATTCACGTTCTCCAAGGAGAGCGAGCTATGGCAAAAGATAATAAAAGCTTAGGCAAATTTTTGCTAGATGGTATTCCAGTAGCACCTAGAGGTGTACCTCAAATTGAGGTTAGCTTTGAAATAGATGTTAATGGCATATTACAAGTTGCAGCAGAAGATAAAGGCACAGGAAAAAACCAAAATATTACTATTTCTAATACAGGTGGTTTGAGTGCTGTGGAAGTAGAGAGTATGCGTAAAGAGGCAGAAGCTTGTGCAGAACAAGACCGTAATCGCCTCCAACTCATAGAATTAAAAAATCAAGCCGACGATTTGTACTACAATTACGAACTAACTTTAAGTCGTCAACCCGATCTAATTCAAAAAGATCTCAAATCTCATATTAGTCAATTAAAAAGGCGTATCGATCAAACATTTGAAAGCGGTCAAGGTAGCTTTGAGACCATGAATGACCTTCTAGAAGAGTTACGACAGAAAATACTCCGAGCTGGTAGCGAAGTATATCAAAACAGCACTTTAAATGATGAAGAAGCCCTAGCCCAAATGCTAGAGTTTGAAGACATTGAAGCCAGTATTGCCAGTTCTGAAACTCCAATAGATAGACTCCGTCAAGATGATTCATCTAGAGCTGTAGTAAGTGTTAATCAAAACAACCACCAAAATTTTGCTGTCGATCAATACAATGATGACCGAACTATGATTGATGATGACACATCATTTGATGATTACGAAGTTGTAGATTAAGTTATCGTTGTAATAATATAGAACTTTA
>JASJDF010000169.1 GCA_030065715.1 Xenococcaceae cyanobacterium MO_188.B19
AACTGTTCATTGATTATTTCTACTATTCCTATTTCATCTATTATTCCAGCTATTATTCCTAAATGATTAATTGTTTGAACTTCAATATTGGCTAATTGACTCATTACAATCAAACTTTAACAATTATTTTTATTAGAGTCATTTTATCTGAGGAGCGAGCTTCCCTGGAAACTATTTAAAATACTCGGCTTTGGCGATGATGGGGAACGAACCAACCTCTCTCGCTCAAGGACCGTACTGGGTGGTCATCTTCCCTAAGACATAGCGATCGCTCGCTGATTTAGAGTCCATGTAGCTTTATATCTTACATTTAGACGTGCGTAAAGGGAAATACAAGAGCTTACATGGACACAGTATTTAATTAGTAAATATATTCAAAGCATTGCGAAGCAATGCTTTAAGCCTCATTTTAATACATTTGTATGCAGACAGTTCCGTAACAATGAGAAAAAGTTGCTCGATGAAGCAGCTTGCTTGATTTTTTGTCTCAAATTGAAATGCAAAACCCGATCAATTTAATAGGTACGTTTGGAAGTGGCGATACGAGAAATAATGCTAGTCAACAATACTAAAACTACTAAGATGAAAGCAGCAGCCCAAGCTAACTCTTGCTGATTTTTAAAAGGAACGATCGCAAAATTATAAACCAATACTGCTAAAGAAGCTGTAGGTTCAGCTAAATTATTATCCCAACTAGGCCAATACTGGGTAAATAGAGCCGTAAATAATAAAGGTGCGGTTTCCCCAGCAGCACGAGCCACTGCTAGAGTCACACCAGTAATAATGGCAGGAATCGCAGCAGGTAAAACTACTTGCAATACAGTTTGATAGTTATTGGCACCTACACCAATAGAAGCTTGACGTACTTCTTGAGGAACCAGTTTGAGAGCTTCATCAGTAGTACGAACAATAATTGGTAGCATCAGAATTGCTAAGGCAAAGCCCCCAGCCCAAGCCGAATAGGTTTTAGTATTTAAGACGATAGTACTGTAGGCAAATACCCCAATAATAATTGAAGGAACACCACTCAGGACATTGGTAGCAAAGCGAATCCAATCTGCTAATTTCCCTTCGCTAAATTCTGATAGATAAATTGCAGCCATTACCCCAATAGGTACGCTGATTAAAGCTCCAATACCAACCATAATTACTGTACCTAGGATGGCATTACCAAAACCGCCTCCTGGTACTAAAGGTGGTGGAGGTAATTCCGTAAATACTTGCCATCTCAGAGAGCTTATTCCTTTTTGTAAGAGATAGGTCAAAATAATAAATAGAGGCACAACTGCCATTAGGGTAAATAATCCTGCTACCCCAGACATAAATAAACCAAAGAGAGTGCGAGGAGAAGAGGGATTCTTTTTTAAACTGGCAGGGTCAAAGTTCATATTAGATTGATTAGGGAAAAATTCTGATGTCATGATTAATTAAAACTAACTACTAGCTACTAACTAATACCAGGTTTAGATTTTTTGAATTCTAGTTACCAGTAACTGTGCTAAGACATTAACCGCTAAGGTAATGGCAAACAGGATTAAGGCTGCATACATTAAAGCTGCTACTTGTAAGCCACTGGCTTCCGCAAACTGATTGGCTAGTAGAGAAGAAACAGTATTGGAAGGAGCGAATACAGAAAAGTCAACTTTATTGGCATTGCCAATTAGCATAGTTACAGCCATAGTTTCTCCCAAAGCTCTACCCAAAGCCAACATAATCCCCCCGATAATCCCCGAAGAAGCAGCAGGTAAAACGATTTGAAGGATTGCTTCCCAACGAGTTGCACCCAATCCTACAGCAGCCTGTCTCAAACCTCCAGGAACATTAATAATCGCATCACGGGAAATCGCAGCAATAGTAGGCAAAATCATCACAGAGAGTATTAACGCTGCTGGTAACATTCCAGGACCAGTGAGAGGAGAAATATTTTTAAGGAATGGAATTAAAACAAAAATCCCCCATAGTCCATAAACTACGCTGGGTACTGCTGCTAGTAACTCAACTAGAAAAACTATAATTCTTTGTATTGTAGGAGGTAAATAGTCTTCACTAAGAAAAATTGCGACTCCTAAGCCAATTGGTACAGATATTAACAGGGCAATGAAAGAACTAACTAATGTGCCATAAATAGCTGGCACAATACCGTAGTTGCTTTCTACTGGATTCCAACTACTACTAGTTAAAAAACCCAGACCAAATTCTCGCATAGCTGGAAAAGCTTCTCGCGCTACTTGTATAGTAATCCATATTAGAATAGCTGCGATCGCAAATGCTAGAATTTTTGCTGACCAATAAAAGCCAGTCTCTAAACCTCTTTCTATGCCAGAACGAGATTTAATTTTCGTCTCATAATCACTTGTCATTTTTATAATTTGTATTTTTGCTAATCTTTTATAAAACTTCTACTACACTATGTAACTAATACAATATCTGCATTAAGCCTAGGTAAAGTCAAGAGTATTAATTTCCTAAAAAGTTAGGAAATACTTCTTATTCGAGCTGGAAACAATTGCACAATTAAACAATGCCTACTTCTTCTTCTTCAATCACTGCTGTTTCTCTTTTAGCAGCTTGATACCATCGTTGAATATCAGGGTCATTAAGTACCATATCCATGTATTCTCCCGCAACCGAATCACAAGGAATACCATAGGTATTGAATCGAAAAACTACTGGTGCAAACATAGCATCTGCCATCGAAAAAGAGCCAAAAAGCCAAGAACCAGTTTCAGCATTTTCAGTTCTGTATTTAGTCCATATAGCTTTTATTCGCTGGATATCTTCGCCCAATTCGCTTATAAAAGTTATTTTTCGATTTGAAGCTCGACAATTCATTGGCATCGATCCTCTTAAAGCCAAAAAACCAGAGTGCATTTCTGCTGATATTGATCTGGCTTCAGCCCTTTGCTTAACATTGGCAGGTAGTAGGGCGGGATATTTTTCTGCTAAATATTCGCCAATAGCTAATGTATCCCAAACAACTAAATCATCTTCTATATAAATGGGGACTTTTCCTGCTGGGGAATAGTACAATAACTTTTCTTTATATCCTTCAGAAAAAAGTAATACCTGTATTTCTTCAAACTCAATACCCAGTTTAGTCAGCATCAACCAAGCTCGAAGTGACCAGGATGAATAATTTTTATTCCCAATAATTAATTTTGGCTTTTCCATTGTCGTTGCTTTACTTTGCACCTGAGTTTATTTCACCAGTCTATTGTATTACAAACCGATTCGGGGTCTTGCTGAATACATAATTAATAGTAAAATCTATTCGTAGGAGTAAAACGAAGATTAGAGTAAGTTTTTATATAAGACTCAATTAACTAATTGACCTCTATATATACTGAATAGTTCGGCAATTTTAGAAAAATACTACACTATAACCACCAAATAAACTCTAGTCTTTTGTCTATTAATAAGGTAAAAAAACACTATGTTTAGTAATCAAAAAAATCAAGTACAGGAAAAGTGGCGATGGGAATTAGATAATTTTGTTGATGATCATAAAGATAGACTATCTGCATTAGCTTGGGGTTTACAACAGGAGTGGAAAGATGGGAACTCAATTTTAGGAATCGATCTTAAGCCTCAGCCTCATTTTGTTTCATGCGATCGCGAATCTCTAGAAAACCTGAATAAAAATACTAAAGGAAGGCTGCAAGAAATTTTAGGTTTGATAGATGGCTATGAGACAGAGAAAGAAGTATTAATTATTGTTATTGGAGAAGGACAAGTAAAATTAATTCACTTTCAACCAGAAATCACGCCTCCTGATAGTTTTAAAGCGGAAAATCAAGACATTGATCGCTTAATTAAAGAGTTAGAGACAGCTTTAGGAGAAAAAGATTTTTTTGAAAATTAAATCAATGCCATTCTAAGCCAGAAGGCAGATTAACTGAACTATATTCTAGATGAATAATTTGAGGACTACGATTAGTTTTATTTTTTAATTATCTATAACTTATAATTCATGACCATATTACATAGGATATTGCGTAATCGCTCTTAATTCTTGCTGTCTTCTTTCATGAAGAAAATATTTTTGTAAATCTTGCCATTCCTGTAATTTTAGTAAACGATTTTTTTCAATCGCTTCTACCAAATGAGGTATATAGACTTTAGGTTCCTTATTGGATAAAGTAGCTAAAAACTTCATCAATATTGTTGTATCTTCAACATTTCCTAAAATTTCTTGAATTCTAGTGATTTTTGCTAAATAGTCATCGTACAGATTGCCATAAAATCTACTAAATAATTCCATTTGATGGTAAGTTTTTTTAGCACATTTACCTAAATCAAGGAGTATTTTAATATTACTGGAAGATAATTTTTGAACATTGAATTGTTCCAAAACAATATTTCCTGAATGAATTGGAACACCTATTAACCAACCAGGATGACTTAAAAAGCTAGAAATTTGAGGTAATAGCAAATCTGGCAGAGTTCGTTGCACCTTAAGCGAAGCTATTTTCTGATATTCAGGAGATTCTAACCAAGCTTCTAAATCTATTTTTAGCTGCACATATTTACGACTATGTAAAGTACTTTTAACAGCTTTGAAAGCCGACTTTCTTTCTTTTTTGAGAGATTTTAAGATAGATTGAAGATTTTTGCGTTCTATTTTTGGTAAATTTGGTTGATATTGAGTAGTTAAGATGTCGTGCAACCTATCAATATCCCTTAACTTGCCCAATACTTTAGCAATTTTGGCAAGATTTTTTTCTGAGGCAGAAATTGGTAAGTTTAAAGCAGGGGCAAATCTAGAAATCTCATTACTTAAACGATCTATTGCCTCTGTCATTTGATGTAATTTTTCGGGATTTTTATCTTTTAAAACTTTAGATTCATGGTTGAGAATTTTTTTATAGGGTTTAGAGATCCCAATATAAGCCCAATCTCCTAAAGTGTTTTTTGTTTGTTGGTAATTCATGATCAATCTTGCTCCGTAATAACATCATCCCTCCTTTTGCCACTATGTTCTCTAATTCCTTAAAAAATATTCTCCATCAACTTTCTCAACAACCAGAATGGGAGCAATATCAACAATATTGCGAAGTCAAAAAATGTTGGCAAAAAATCATTACTCCTAAAATAGCCCAGAACACTAAACCTAAATCCATTTCCCGCCAGATACTTTGGATAGCAACTTCTAGTTCAGTCTGGGCGCAAGAATTATCTTTACAAAGATATAGTTTCTTGAAAAAACTAAATTCTCAACTCAGCTTTGCCCTAACAGATATTAGGTTCTCTCCTGCTCATTGGACTGAATTATCATCAACTACACCTTCTCAGACAAAAAATGACATTGCTAACGAACAAAAAATGTCATTATCACCAGAAAATAGATTGAATAATGCCAAAAACGTCGAAAATAACCACAAAATTAATGATCCCCAAATAGCATTAACAAAATGGTTAGAAAGAATTAAAACTAGAGCAGAATCACAAACTCAATCTTATTCACCATGCCCTCAATGTAACTCTCTTACACCTATCTCAGAACTAGATCGTTGGCAAGTTTGCTCTTATTGTGTTGCTAAAAAATGGTCTCTAGAATATCTTTCTAGGACTCCAAATAAAGAATAATAAATCCCATTTTAAGTTTATTTGCCATATCATAGAGATATATTCATCTTGATCCCTTAATAGTTAGAGATACTTTAACTCCATAACTATCATAGGAATTCTGTATATAAAAATACCATTTTTTTTATTAGCTGTGTACATTTATTACTCAATAATAAAGAGATTATAAAGAAAAAAACAGTTTGGGGATCGCGGAAACCTATACAGAATATGAGTTTGGACTCGATAATCGATGATACCAAAAATCAGCACAATAGGGAATATCAAGACGAATTAAAAGCGATTTTGCCATCTAATTCCAATGAAAATAGCCAATTCTTTAAATTTCAATTGTCGTCACTGTCGCCATTTCAATCCTGAAGGAAGAAGGGGTGGCACTTGTCAGAAATTAGGTGTGCCAGTTCATAGTAATTGGGAGGCTTGTACTTTAGCTTGTCCCCCTTTTTCCCACAGTTGGAAAACCTTAGAAGACATTGCTCATTTAGAAACTTCTTTTACTTTTAACTATACTTCTGAGTCCAAAAGTGATCCCATGCCCAATGTGGAACTTAGTTATACCAATTCAAATTCTTTGTAAATACATATAAAATACAAGTTAATTAATTCTAATTTAACTAGGTTTTTTTAAATAAAAAAACTGCACCCAAAGAATTATTTTAGGTGCAGTTTTATCTTTAAGCTATACAAAAACTTTAATTCATTATGGAAGCCAAGGATATTTACGGAAATCGGGCTGTCTTTTCTCTAAAAAAGCTTGTTTTCCTTCAGCTCCCTCCTCTGTCATGTAATAAAGCAAAGTAGCATTTCCTGCTAATTCTTGTAATCCAGCTTGTCCATCACAGTCAGCATTAAAGGCAGATTTTAAACAACGAATAGCGATAGGACTTTTTTGGAGAATTTCTTTTGCCCATTGAATACCTTCTGCTTCTAAATCTTCCACAGGAACAACATGATTTACTAAACCCATATTTAAAGCTTGTTCAGCATTGTACTGACGACATAAAAACCAAATTTCTCTAGCTTTTTTTTGTCCCACAATACGAGCTAAATAACTAGCTCCAAAACCTCCATCAAAACTCCCAACCTTGGGACCTGTTTGTCCGAAAATAGCATTATCTGCTGCAATAGTTAGGTCACAAATTAAATGTAAAACATGACCTCCGCCAATGGCATAACCAGCTACTAAAGCAATAATTACTTTAGGCATAGAACGAATCAATTTTTGCAAATCTAAAACATTGAGCCGAGGCACACCAGAATCATCTATATATCCAGCTTTTCCCCTAATACTTTGATCTCCTCCTGAACAAAAAGCATATTTTCCATCTGTATGAGGACCTGCACCAGTTAATAAAATAACTCCAATAGTGCTATCTTCTCTAGCATCACAGAAAGCATCATACATTTCAAAGACAGTCTTGGGACGAAAAGCATTACGTTTGTGGGGTCGGTTAATTGTTATTTTGGCGATACCATCCCATTTTTGATAAATAATATCTTCGTAATCGCGATGAGCTTGCCATTGAATATCCATAAGTTATGTAGCTATTAATAATTATCAGACTTATAACTTTGGGCATATTAACCCAAAAAAGCATTATCGGTAAATTTACTGATAAAAATCTTTAAAAGGTATTAAATATTTTGTTAAGTGATTATAACAATTAGTGCATTATCATTGGGGATCAATAATAATGGATACTAGAAATATTAAAAATAGATTTCAACAAAAATAAACTATGAATTATATAGTTAACTTTAAAATCTCCTAAATAACTTCATTAAAACTTTAAAAAATAGTTGAATTCTAAATCAGTATTTCAGTTTTAAATTATTAATATTTGTGTAGGTTATAAAATGAACATCAGAGAAGATATTTATTGCCCTAATTGTGGGGAATATGCTGAAAAGTACAACTCACTAGATACTAAAACCGTCCGTACTTCTTGTTCTCATTGTGACTATTTACTAGTGCAATGTTCTGAAACAGGAAAAGTAATTGAAGCTTACGCTCCTGGGTTACTACCTTCGGGATGCTCTCAATTGTCCGCAAGCAGCATCAGCCGATAAACCACGAGAATAGCGAACAGTAACTGCAATTTTATTTTGCTGGAGAATATCTTGAAACTGTTTGATTCTTTGTTTGTCAGGGCGTTGATAATCAACTTCTGAAATAGGATTGTAAGGAATTAAATTAACATGAGTTTGAAACCCTCGTAAATGTTTTATTAGCTCCTGAGCATTTTCGGGGTTATCATTGACTCCTGCTAATAAAATATATTCAAAAGTCACTCTTCGTCCCGTAATTTCGACATATTCACGGCATTCTGCTAATAGTTGCTGGAGGGAATAGTGTTGAGCACTGGGAATTAATTGTTCTCGTAAGGCTTGGTTAGACGCATGAAGACTTACGGCAAAAGTAATTTGTAGTTTTTGTTCTGCTAATTCTCGAATTTTATTTGGTAGTCCCACTGTGGAGACAGTTAGCGATCGCTGACCGATCCCCACATCTTGATTTAACAACTTAACACTTTTAGCAACTTCATCCAGATTAATTAAAGGTTCACCCATCCCCATATAAACCACGTTACTAACTCGCTGTCCAAAGTCATTTTGGACAGTTAAAACCTGATCTACTATCTCGTAAGCTTTGAGGTTGCGGGTAAATCCCCCTTTGCCTGTGGCACAGAAATCACAATCCATAGGACAACCCACTTGGGAAGAAACGCAAACAGTTAAACGTTTACTGGTGGGAATTCCTACTGTTTCAATAATCAACCCATCTTGAAGTTGCAACAGATACTTACGAGTTTTATCTGGTGCAACAGCACGAAAATGAATATTAGACCTTCCTATGGGATAATCTGCCACAGATTCGCGAAATTGCTTGGGAAAAACCGAAATCTCTGCTAGAGATCGCGCTCCTTTTTGATAAAGCCACTGATACAATTGCTTTCCTCGATAAGCAGGCTGCCCCTGTTGCTCCATCCAAGCAGTCAACTCAGCTAAAGATTTTCCCAACAATACATCCGACTCAGTTACTGATAAATTCATTATTTACTACTTATTACTTATTACTCATTACTCATTACTCATTACTCATTACTCTCTCCTCATTTCTCCCTCCTGCCTCCTCATTCCTCTTTCCTCATAAATTACCCATCCATAGCCAAAGGATTTTCCACCGCTTGAGCTAATTTTATCGCTACGCGATCGCAATAAGGACGAATCCACCACCACATTAGAGGAGATAACCATCCTTTCAGAGTTATAGAATAAGAAATATAAGTACCACAGAGAGTTGATTCTATCTGATAAGTTATTCTCTGTTCCATCCCTGGAATGGCTAAAATCCGAATTGTGAGTAATTCTCTGGGGCGAACATTCTCCACAAACATCCTAATTGGAATAGGAGTTAACTTAGTTACCACTTGATAAAATAAGCCTGGTTTAGCAATTAAGCCTTGGGGCAAGTTGGTCTTAGCAAATAAAGGATGCCAAGACACATCAGCGATATGGATAATTTTATGCCATAAGGTATCTAAGGGGGCATTGCTAATAGTGCGGTAAGTTTTATAGACAAGAAACCTACAAGAAAGCTTGCCACCCCTAGCCCACAGTTTAAAAGAAAAACTAAAAATCATTACCCTTTCCCAAAAGTTTTCAGTAGTGTTTGCCATTCACCACTTTCACAATTTTAGTTAAATTTGACCGTGGGGAATGCTTTCGGTTATCCGCAGATGTTATACCACAAGGGCACAATGTCCGAAGGTGTCCTAAAGGATATCCAACCATGGTGTTGACCATGACTATTAAATAGAAAACTTGGGCAACTTCTCACAACTGCAATTTTTACCTTGTAATGGCTGAGATAGATAGTTAAAAACAAAACACCCCACTCAATTTACCAAGAGTGGGGCTAGCGGAGCAAGAGGAATTTATAGAATACTTAAGGAGAAGAAATAAAAATATATTTGATTTCTTTACCCTTAGATATTACTACTACAAAAATTCTTGTACATTAGTATAAATACTGAATTTTAATCATTTAGGGATCGTTAAATAATAGTTTTTACGCAAAAATGAGAGCTAAAATGGTGCAAATCCTTCATTTTTTCTTTATATTTGAGGCTGAATTATCATTTATTGTGGTTTAATAAAAACAAGAAGCTTCAAATATGAACTCAGTTTAATTACTGATAATCAAACTATTAAATTTTCTCAACCTATTGATTGTAATCAACAAGCTTATGACCTCAAGTCCCTTGCTTTAGAGGACTTAATACCAAAGTGTAAGTATTAACAAATTTAATATTAGCGATCGCTAATGCTGTTTTTTGGTTCTTTAATGAAACTTAAAAAAATCCCACAGAGAAAACTCGCAAATTTGGTTTGGGCTATGCTAGGTTTTTTCTTAGCTTTTTTGGCTTTATTTTTCCATCTACCAGGTTTTTCGCAACAATCCGTTACAATATCCTTACTGGTAAGAGCCTTAGAAGCACAACAATTACAACCTTTAGCACAGCAATTCAATCAACAACATCCCGAAATCAAACTAGAGCTAATTGAAGCTCCTAATGATACGAATCGAGTAGAAGACTTATATACCGCTTCTTTTCTGTTGGGCAATTCTCCCTACGATCTAGTGTTCATGGATATAGTCTGGACTCCTAAATTTGCAGCAGCAGGATGGCTTAAAGACTTGTCTGGCTATTTATCCCCAGAACAATTAGAACAATTTCTTCCAGGAGATATTCAAGGGGGAATGTATCAAGGAAAACTCTATCGCGCTCCTTTTCGCTCCGATGCAGGAATGCTCTACTATCGTCATGATTTGTTAGAGAAAGC
>JASJDF010000170.1 GCA_030065715.1 Xenococcaceae cyanobacterium MO_188.B19
CTACCCTCTGCTTCAAAACCGTGCAAGCGACTTTCACCGCACACGGCTACTCCCTGTGATTCGATGTTCTTTTCTTTCCTACATCCCACGCTGACTAAAGATTAATCGCGTCTTAGGCATTTGAAGAAATACTTAACTATCGACTTTCAACTAGGGGTGATACGTCTGCATATCCCAATTATTACCATTGGGCATTGGCTTTTTATCACATCCTGCTCTCAATTTTCATCCGCTTCACATCTGGTTACTTACTCTCAAGGTAAGAGAAAATTGAGGTTTCCTTGTTCCAATGTAGCTTTTGATGATGCTGTTAGGTTGGGGTAAAAAGTCCGAGGAGAAGTTAATTGGCTGCTTCTTTAACGTAATACAATTAAAGAACATTCTCCTATTCACATTTTGTGTGCAGCGTCTCAGTCTTTTTCGCTGCTCGTAATTAACGAACCGATTCCGCCTTAGCTTTATTTTGTTAACCATCAGCATCTGCCCTTGGGGAGTTACCTTTTGAAGACTAAAAGCTATTCCCTTCTTTTCTGGCTTCGCACCAAGACGATGTTACTTCTGAGCACGCAGAAAATGGAGTCAATTGGCAGCACAATGACAGGAATTTCACCTGTAAGCTACATTAGTTATTCAGATGTCGAGGTTCTGAACGGGTGGTTTTCAATTTTATTCATTGATTAGCACCCAACAAGTCGCACTATTACTTATTACTCATTACGGTAGTGATTCCCATGTAGTGAACAAGAAGAGCGATCGCGTCAATCAATACTTATGTATCTAAAGTTTAACTAAATTCCATGTCCAATATTTTATACGAGCAGGATTTTAATCTATGGATTGAGGAAACAATTCAAAAATTAAAAAATCGCGAATTTGAATCTCTTGATGTCGAACATCTGATTGAGGAGCTAATAGATTTGGGCAAATCAGAAAAAAATGCTTTCAAAAGTAATCTTACTATTCTATTAGCCCATTTACTCAAGTTAACTGTTCAGCATGATGTACCCGATATGATGAAAGGAAGTTGGTATGATTCTGTTGTTGAACATCGTCAAAGAATTTTGAATAATTTGGTGGATACCCCTTCTCTAAAAAGTTTTTTTCCAGAAGCTTTTAAAAAAGCCTATCCTGATGCTCGAAAAATAGCTATTAAAGAGGCTCAACTTGCTAAGTTTGGAGTTCGTATCCCAGAAGACAAAGAGTATCCGAAATCTTGTCCTTTCTCCATTGAACAAATATTAGATGAAGACTTTTTTGGACTCTAGCTTTTTTTTTCCTTAATATTTCCTGGCAGACTAATTGAGAATTTTAGCATCTTATGTAATTGCGTCTAATCCACGCATTGCAGTAAAAGAATTTTTAGATCAAATTTCCTCAAGCCAAAGCTAATCTCAACAATAATCGTAGCCAAAACCATTTTATAGAAGTTGGTAATTGATTTAAACATGGTAGTGTAAATAAATTAATGTTATCCGATGCTTTTTTAAAGTTACCGCTTTTAATTTCTCTATAAGTTCCCGCAAGAATAAATTGATGAATAAAATCAGATTTACATTTTTCGATTTGTTTGGAATTTAAGATATTCAGTTTTTCGATACTACTAAACAAACTTAGTAACTTATTAATAGTTTCTTCATTAAACATTCTACTAGTTAAAGCCTTAGTATGAACTGTATAAGCACTAATGCTATTAGGCAAACACAATAAACCATAGTTACTTAAGAGCCTAATCCACATATCTAAATCGGCTATTTCTCCAATTTTTGTATTAAAGTAGCCAACTTGTTCAAAAACATCTCTACAAATAACTATACCTGGAAAGCGAATAAAAGAAGAATTTGATAATACTTTTAATAAAGCTTTTTCTGGTGGTAGATGTAATTTATGTTTAAATAATTGTTTTTTTATAACTTTATTTTGTTCGGTTACTACCCGAACGCCAAACAGCATTACAGGATATTTTTTTTGATTATTTTTAATTGTAGTAATTATTGTTTCGACTGCATTGGGTAACAGAAAATCATCATCATGAAGTACCAAAACGTATTTAGCTGATGTTAACTGAATAGAATTATTCCAATTTGCAGCCATTCCTAGCTTTGGCTGATTGTGGATATATTTATGACTAATACTTAAAGGTGATAGTATTTTTTTTGCGATCGCGCTACATTCAATATGATCAGAATCATCAGAAATAATAACTTCAATATATTGTTTATTTTTAGCAATATTAGTAACTATTGATTGTAATGCTCTTTCAAACCAAACAGGACGATTATAGGCAGGAATACAAATACTTAAAAGCATATCTTGCTGTGACATCAGATATGAAAATCTCTTCTATCTTGAGATGATAATTAAAAAATTGACAATTCTATAGTTCCCATTAAGAAAGAAAGATCGATTATTAGGAAAAGATAATTATAATTATCAGCCAGAGAAGTATATTTGACAGATTAACCACTAAATATTTTTCGTTAACTCTAATACAAAACCAGGTAAAATATCCTCTCCCAATAAACTTGCGGGTAATTTGATTAACTCCCTTGGTTTATTATGACGATAAACTTGTACTTCTTCATTTTGAGGATTGATCAGCCATCCTAACTTCAAGCCACTAGCAATATATTCTTGCATCTTATTCTGTAAAGCTTCAAGAGAATCAGTACGAGAACGCAACTCAATCAGAAAATCGGGACATATTGGCGGAAATTTCTCTTGTTGTTCTTTAGTTAAACTTTCCCACCTTTCTAGTTTAACCCAAGCTACATCAGGAGAGCGATCGCCTCCATTAGGCAAGCGAAAGATAGTGGATGAACTAAACACTTTCCCCAACTTAGTTTGAAGATTCCACATATATACTTCGGCAATTAAACCAGCTTCTCTATTTCCACTAATTCCTCCCACTGGTGGCATAATAATCAATTCTCCCTTAGCATTGCGTTCAAATTGCCAGTCTCGATTCTTGCTACAGAGACGATAAAATTGTTCATCTGTTAACCCGACTGTATCTAAATTCAAAACTATACTATTCATTGCTTTAACCTAAGATAGTTAATAACCTTAATTGTAATTTTAGATTCTCAGAGCAATATAAGTAATTTACAAATAATCAAACCATTCTTTTCCACCAGGCAAATCAGCTAAAACTTTATCTATTTGCCGAGGTAAATTTTTGACAGGATAGTGATAAGTCAATTCTAATAGCTTATTACTAATTTCAATAAGATTTTCACGATTAAGTTGAGCAGCAATTGCAGAAGCTTTTAACTTGCCTTCCATTACTTCTACACTAGCAGGACGAATTGCTCTTTCGATCGCCTCCTCTAAATAAGATTGCCATTCATCTTGTTTGATGTAGTAGCGGTGCGACCCCGCGTTATGCGGAGCGGTATCCTTTAGGGCGGCGTAAGACGCAAGGGAACGCGCACCAAGACAGGATTTCCCATTATCTTTAAGATTCAGACTTTGTATTTCAATCACAGAGTTAGAGATAGATGCAATCCACGAATTAGTTAGACGCTGTTCTAATTGATTTTTAATTAAATGAACCATTAACCTAATTAAGAAAGACACAATATTTCGTAGAATTGATTTTTTGCTCATTTCTTCTAGTTCATCAACAATATCTAGTGCGTCTTCATATCTTCCTTCTAAAATACTGGCTCTTAATTCTATTAATTCCTGAGTCATAGTTTTATCCCTTTGACATTGAACAATACTAAACTGATCTAGCTCATAACTTAATTATGTAGTTGATTTTGTATGAGTATCTAAGAAGGGTACTGGTTTTTAAACGATCGCAATTCTATCTTTTTTGGGCATTCTGTAACTGTAGCCTTCAGAAGAATTGAGATAGTTTAGCAGTGAAGCGATTAGTTAAGAAAATCCCCATCATATCTACTTTTATTCATAATACCAGTTATCAGGATGCTTGCGATCGCATTACTTACTGTGCAAGAAGCAATAAATCAACAAAATTATGATAGACTTGACTGTACACTTTAATGTACATTTTTATGTCTAGATATTTAACTATCACTGAAGCCAGAAAACAATTATTAGCTTTACCTGAAAAGCTGGCGGATGAGCCAATTATTATCACTAAACATGGGAAGCCAGTAATGGTAACTATTAGCTATGAGCAAATGGAGTCTTTACTAGAAACCTTGGAAATATTAGAAGATAAAGAATTTACTACTCAGCTAAAGGAAGGAATGAAACAAGATATAGAAGGAGAAACCCTAAGCTGGGCAGAAGCTAAAGCGCAATTAGGGTGGTAATGGAATATAAGATAAAAATTACCCCTTTAGCAATAGAAATGCTAAGTAAAATCAAAGATGTAAGAGAACAAAAAGGATTAGGTAAGCGTATAGAAAAGCTTAAAAATGAGCCAGATAAGCAAGGAAAACCTTTATCTGGAAAATTAAAAGGCTATCGTAGTATAAGAGCTTTGGGACAACGCTATCGTATAGTTTATCGAGTTGATCAAGAAAAAATTATAGTTATTATTATTGGTCTAGGAATTAGAAAAGAAGGCGCAAAAAAAGATATATACGAAACGTTAAACAAATTATTATCTGATTAAGTAATTAACTTATAACAGTTCTCGTACTGGTCAGGTACAATAACCTTAAGCTTTTTGTTGATGGTTCATTGTTCATCGTTCATTGGTTGTACCCCATAACTCTGAAAACTGCTATATTCAAGCGAATTGATTGAAAATTATTACTCTGCAACAATTTCAAGTGTGATCGCAATTCTATCTTTTTTGGGCATTCTGTAACTGTAGCCCTCAGAAGCATTGAGATAGTTTAGCAGTGAAGCAATTAGTTAAGAAAGTCCCCATCATATCTACCTTTATTCATAATACTAATTATCAGGATGCTTGCGATCGCATTATTTATTGGGTCAAAAATAATACTTCTTGTTACATTGTGGCTGCCAATGTCCATGTGGTGATGATGGGTTATTGGGATCGTAAGTATCGGGAGATATTAAACAATTCGCAATTAGTAACTCCTGATGGGATGCCTTTAGTCTGGGGAATGAGGCTACTAGGAATTAAAAATCAGACTAGAGTATATGGACCCGATTTAATGATCGCATGGTGCGATCGCGCTGCTAAAATGGGTATACCAATCTATCTTTATGGTGGCAAAATCAGTACTTTAGAAAAATTACAAACTAATCTTAAACAAAAGTTTCCCAATTTAATTATTGCTGGTACTCATTCTCCTCCCTTTCGTCCCCTGACGGAAAAAGAAAAAGCCGAAGATAGAGAAAGAATACATAATTCAAGAGCCAAAGTTGTTTTTGTGGGTTTGGGATGTCCCAAACAAGAACAGTGGATGGCAAGACAAAAGGATAAACTACAAGCAGTGATGATAGGTGTGGGTGCTGCTTTTAGTTTTCACAGTGGAGAAGTTGAGCAAGCACCGCGTTGGATGATGAAAATAGGTTGTGAATGGTTGTATCGTTTTAGTCGAGAGCCTAAAAGACTGTGGCAAAGATACTTAATTAATAATCCTGCTTTTGTTGTCTTGTTTGTATGCCAATTATTAAAAATGAACCTTCCCTATACTTTAAAACAATCTTCTATTTGTATCGATCAAGAAAAGAAATAACTTGCTAAGTACCTAAGCAAAATTAATTAATTGTGTAGTTTGGGGAGACAAGGGGGACAAGGAAGATAGTTATTCATTCCTTATTCCTCATTCCTCATTCCTCACTCCTTATGCGGAGCGGTATCCTTATCCGAAGGTGTCCTAAAGGATACACCTTCGGATATACCCTTTAGGGTTAGGGCGGCGTAAGACGCAAGGGCATTGTGCGGTTTATCCGTGAACGCTGACCAAGAAAGCGGACGAATTGAATTAAATTACACTGTCCCAAATTGACATGAAATGCGCTGTATCAGTAGAACTAACAAATAATCATGTTTGCCAAAGCTGTTTGTAAATTTTGAGTTAACTGAGCAACAGCCCGTTTTGCCTCTTTGCGACTTTTTTGATACTCAGAAATGCGATCGCTGACGTTAATCGGAGTTCCAACGGTTACTTGGCTCTTGCGCCATCCTAAACGAGGGCGACGGGGATTTTTAGTTCCCTTGATTCTAGAAATAGCATCAAATAAAATCAGGGTGGTTTCGGCAAATCTTTCAAAAGAGGGCTTTTTTTGAATATAATTCCCTGTCACTGCAACAAAGCTTTCTACTAAGCGCATATGTAACATTCGTAAATCTGCTTCTTTTGCTATCCAATCTCTTAAACCTCTTTCTACAGCAGATAACTGGTTAAATCTTGTTTGCTGTTCCCGATAAATATAATTCCAGCCTGCTTCTTCTAAACGACGACAGCGTTCGATAATATTGCCTTTTTTGGGTAAGCCAAAATAGGATTCTCCTGTTTGCAAAGAAATATCTAATAAATTTTGCAGTCTAATAGTGATATTTTCTTCTTGGCTCAGAGAATTAACAGATACATCTGGGAAATTATGGTGATAAAAACAGCGATAAAACTGCTCCATCTCCTTTAAAAGATACTCTCCCAGTTTTAATAAGCGTTGATAATATAATTCTTCAGGTTTTTCTGTAACTTTGATTCCTTGAACAGATAACCCACAATCTTTTTCTAGTTTAGATAAAAGCCAATTCAGCTTTGACCACTGAGGATTGATGTAATGGTATTGAATATTAATGGGCAAAACGATGACACTTTCAAGACGATTCGCTTTTGCTAAATCTTCTGCACACCAAAAAGCTAATTGCGCCACACCAGGTTCGAGAGGACTGACAATTTCACTATGACCATTAGTCGCTCCTTCAGGAGCAACTACCAAAGGAAACTGACCATCAATCAATAATTCTCTAGTTTTCTTGAGAGCTTGTAAATCCAGATTTTTTCCCCTATGTATGGGAACTCCTCCAATTTTGGCAAATAGCCAACCCAACCAGTTACCCGCCCAAATTGTCATACCCCTGTCGTACAGAAAATGACTATGAATGGGGGATTTTAAGGAAATACCTTGCTGACGAGCAATTTGGGGTATAGTACGAGAAAATAAATACAAACCACTAAGAGGATCATCTACTTCGCAATGACGAAAGGCTAAGATGAGGCGAATTTTTCCTGTCTGGAATTGATGGTAAAGTTTAACTAAAGTTTCTGCGTTGATAGTTTCAATCTTACTAATTCCTGCTGGGAGCCAAGGTTGTAAGCGAAATCTTTGGAGGATAGGCAAAGACAAATGAACCAGTCGAAGAATCCCAGGATTAAAATCTGGAGCAATAAAATCTAGTTTTGGTTGGGCGCGAGTCATTAAATGTTAGTGGTTAGTGGTTAGTTGTTCATTGTCCTAAAGGATACCGCTTCGTCCTAAAGGATACACCTTCGGATATATCCTTTAGGGCACCTGCGGATAAGACTGAAAGGAATCCTTTAGGGCATATTGATTATTCATTGTTCAAGACAACTCCCAACTCACGCTGATGTCTATCGATCCAGTGTTCCATATCTGCTAACACTTCCTGGTAGTTTAGATCGTGATGAAGTTCGTGATAGCTTTCAGGATATTCTCGTATTTCTTTATCAGTAAAGTTTATAGTCTCAAAAAGACGACGACTACTTTCAGGCATAGTAACGCTGTCTGCACCACCGTGTAAAATCAACAAGGGAACTTCTAGGGTGGCAGCATTAACTTCAATCCAGGTAACAGTTTGCCAAAATTGTGTAGCTAATCTTGCAGTTCCTTGAGCATGACGCAATGAGTCTCGAGCAAAAGCAGCCACTACTTGAGGATCGCGAGAACCAGCAGCCAGATCGAACCCCGTATCCGAAGTAAAGCGGGGCATGAATCTAGAAAAAATACTTCCTAAAAGTGATTTAATCGGAGAGACACTGACTTTCAAAGCTGGAGAAAGTAGGATTAACCCCTGTAATTGACTGGGATAATGTAAAGCATAATCTAGAGCGATCGTTCCCCCTAAACTTTGACCCAGTAAAAATAACGGCAGACGATTTTCTTGAGTGATAATAAACTGTAAAAAAGCTTTTAAATCTTCGCGAAACTCACTCCAATCGTTAATGTATCCCCTTTGACCGGGAGAACGGCCATGTCCTCGCAAATCGAAGCTATAAACAGCTATTCCGCGATCGCTCAAAAACTCGACTAAATTGCCAAATATATCGCTATGTCCTCCTAATCCATGAACGATCGCGACAATTCCCCTGATATGGCAGTCTGGGTGCCAGCTTTGATAGTACAGCTCAATTTTCCCTGCACCTGAAAAATTGCCCTGATTATGTTTCATTTACGCTCGGATTTGATGTCACTATAATCGATTTTAACTATTATTGTTCCAGCAAATGGAGTTTACTGACTATAGTTTTCAATTCTTTTTTGTCACCTGTTTCTCCATCGGTTAGTGAATGTCTTTGATATTCTTCTCGGGTAAATGAATCTACTTGAATGGTATCTTTACGGGCAGATTCGGCTTGGGTTAATAATTCAACTTCATCGAGGCTAATAATTCCCGCTTCGAGGGCGTTACGAACTAAGGTTGCGGGTTTTCCTTGGGGTAACTTGCCTGAACTACTAGCAGTTTTAATTTTCTTCAGGATCGACTCTGCTTGAACTGATAACATAAATGCCTGTTCCAAACGTCCCAAAGCTTCTTCGCTGTTACGAGGAAGATAAATATCGGCGGTGAGTTTATCTCTTTGAGTTCCTGGGGTTTGTATCATCCGAGCAATTTGACTGCCTAGTTTATCTGATGGCATTATACCAATGGGATTAAATCGCCACCATGCTGCTACTGTTCTGAATAGTGGTACTGGCATATTACTCAAGATACCTTCAAATCCTGATTGCATTTGAGCAAAAGCATACTGCATCGACCAATGAACTAAAGGAAGATCTTCCGAGTTGCTTCCTTCGGCTTCAAAGCGGCGTAAAGTAGCAGTGGCTAAATACATCCATGAAAGAATGTCGGCAAATCTACCCGTAAGTTTTTCTTGACGTTTGAGAGTGCCACCAAAAGAAATTAAAGATAAATCAGTCAGAAAGGCAAAGGTTGCCGATGCCCAAGCTAACTTACGATAATATTTAGCAGTCACACCCGATACAGGAGAACGTGCTAGATAACCGCGAGAAAGACTAAGTAATCCAGCGCGGAAAAAATTGCGGACTATTGAACCGAGATGATGCCAAAAGACGCGATCGAAGGCTTTAACATCGGATTTATTTAAAGCATCTATTTCTTGGTAAACATAGGGATGGGAACGAATGACCCCCTGTCCGAAGATAATCATGGTGCGAGTGAGAATATTTGCCCCTTCAACGGTGATGGGAATGGGTGTAGCAGTATAGATATTTGCCAGTAAGTTTCTTGGACCCCGACAAATCCCCGCACCGCCCATAATATCCATGCCATCATTGATAATTTGACGGGACAGTTCGGTAAAGTTGTATTTAGCGATCGCCGAAATTACCGCAGGTTGTTCCCCTTTATCTACCGCACCGACTGTATAAAGTCTTGCTGCTTCCATCAAGTAGGTTAATCCGCCGATTCGAGCTAAGGGTTCTTCAATTCCTTCAAAACGACCGATATTCAGTCCAAACTGTCTTCTGACTCTG
Organism: Xenococcaceae cyanobacterium MO_188.B19; assembly: GCA_030065715.1. GTDB lineage: Bacteria > Cyanobacteriota > Cyanobacteriia > Cyanobacteriales > Xenococcaceae > JASJCP01. The sequence continues at coordinate 9,637 of JASJDF010000170.1, forward strand.
GCATACGCCCCTGTAACTCTGGTAACTAATTTAGCAATACCCGTACAGGTAGCAGGAAAACTAATTCCTCTTCCCGCAGCCAAAGACTGCATCAGCATTTTCCAACCCTGTCCCGCCTGTTCTACACCGCCGATAATTTGGTCTACTGAAACCACTACATCCCGTCCAACAGTAGGAGAATTATAGAAAGGTACGCCCATCGGATCGTGTCGGCGATCGATAATTACCCCAGGGGTATTAGTGGGAATCAAGGCACAGGTAATACCCACATCTTCTCCTTTACCTAGTAGGTTATCTGGATCGCGGAGTCTAAACGCCAGTCCCATTAAAGTCGCGATCGTAGCTAAAGTAATATAGCGTTTCTCCCAATTCAAGCGTAGATATAACTTGCCATCATCGTCTTTAAACACTACTCCGTTGGAAATAATACTACCTGCATCCGAACCTGCATTAGGTTCTGTCAGAGCAAAACAGGGAATTTCTTCCCCTCTTGCCAGTCGGGGTAAGTAATAGTCTTTCTGTGCCTTTGTTCCATAGCGCAATAGTAATTTAGCAGGACCTAAAGAATTAGTGACACCCACAGTGGCAGTATGGGTAAAAGAACGAGATGCTAATTTAGTCATTACCGCACTATAAGCTAGGTTAGAAAATCCCAACCCACCATATTCTTGGGGAATCATCATGCCAAAGAAACGCTCTTGTCTGAGATAGTCCCAAACTTGGGGAGGTAAATCTTGACGGGAGTGAATTTCCCAGTCAGTCGCCATCTGACAGACTTTTTCTACCTGGTTATCGA
>JASJDF010000171.1 GCA_030065715.1 Xenococcaceae cyanobacterium MO_188.B19
AACCCATTTTCAGCCAACTAAAAATTTCATCAGCAGTTAATTCTAAATCTATTGCAGCTAAAACAGGAAGAATATCTGTATTTTGTAGTAACTGGGGTTGTTGTCCATTGGTAAATACTAAGATGCTTTGATCATCAGGATCGATAAACCATCCAAGTTCACATCCAGAAGACAAACAATGAAGAATGTTACCAATAACTTTATTGGGCTTTTGGTTTGGAGACAAAATTTCAATTACCCAATTTGGACGTATTCTGAAATCATCAGCAACTTCTCCCCCATCAGAAAAAACAATATTTTCCCAAAGAAAAACTGCTACATCAGGAATAATCGATCTTCCACCAAAAGTACATCTTAATTCGGGAAAAGCATAGGCAATTTTGTCAGACTCTACAACATTATTAATTACATTGCAAAGTTTGCTTTGTAAACGGCTATGTCTTCCTTTGGGCATTGGTTTTTGAATAATTATTCCGTTAATATATTCTTTTCCTGGTTTAGTTTCAGGTAGTTGAAGAAATTCTTCTAAGGTTAATTTTGGGGTGGTGAGGATAGACACTTTAGTTTTGTTGAGGGGTTGTACAAACACACATAATTTTTAGCCTAATATTATTTTAGATGAATCCAGTAGAGGCGAACAACCGTTCGTACCTACCTCAAATATCATGAGAATAAACGAAACAATAATTGTATTAGCACAACAGATGCGGGATATTGAAGCTCGTATCTTTGCAGCAGGAATGCCTGTTGCTGCCTTAATGGAGAAGGCTGCGGAGTTATGTTTTCGAGAAATTCAAACCCTTTATCCAAGAGAAAAATCTTCTTTAGTTGGGGTTGTAGTTGGTTCTGGTCACAATGGAGGAGATGCTCTAGTTGTAGCTCGTGAATTACATTTTGCTGGTTACACAGTAAAAATTTATTGCCCTCTGCCAAAACAAAAAGAATTAACCACCTCTCATCGTAAGTATGCAGCTAGTTTGGGCATTGTTTTTATAGAAGATACAGATGCTTTACAAGAGTGTAATTTAATTATTGATGGCTTGTTTGGTTTTGGATTAATCAGACCTTTATCAGGTAATATCGCAGAAATTGTCAACAAGATTAACAGCTGGAAAAAGCCTGTAGTTAGTATCGATCTTCCTTCAGGAATTAATACTGATACGGGAGAAATATTAGGGACAGCGATTAAAGCTACTCACACTCTTTGTTTGGGTTTGTGGAAAAGAGCCTTTTTTCAAGACCAAGCTCTAGAATATTTTGGTAAAGCAGTAAGATTAGATTTTGGTATTCCAGCAGGAGACATTGAAGCAGTAATAGATACTTCTACTGGGATGCAACAAATTACTAGTACTATTGCCAGACAGTTTTTACCCCTACCGCGTCCCTTAGTTACCCATAAATATCAACAGGGAAATTTATTATTAGTCTGTGGCTCTACCCGGTATGCTGGTGCTGCTATTCTCAACGGTTTGGGAGCAAGAGCTAGTGGGATTGGTATGCTCTCTATTGCTGTCCCAGAATCTCTCAAGTTATTGTTAGTGAGTCAGTTACCAGAAGCTTTAATTATTGGTTGTCCCGAAACCGCAACAGGTGCTATTGCATCTTTACCTTTATCAGAAACCGATTTAAATAAGTTTGATACTATTGCTTGTGGCTCTGGTTTAACCACTGATGCTCTTCCTGTGGTTGAACAAGTTTTAAATATAGAATGTCCTCTCGTACTGGATGCAGACGCTTTAAACATCATTGCTCGATCTTCTCTACAGTTAAACTTAAGACCAAATATAGTTTTGACTCCCCACTTGGGAGAGTTTAAACGCTTATTCCCTAAGATTGATACAAGCGATCGCCTAAAAGCAGTAAAAGCAGCAGCAGAATACAGCAACACAATTATCTTACTCAAAGGAGCAAGAAGCGCGGTAGCTAGTCCTCAAGGTTCAATCTGGGTAGTTCCTGAAAGTACGCCAGCTTTAGCCAGGGGGGGGAGTGGAGATGTTTTAACTGGATTAATCGGTGGATTGTTAGCATCTGCTGATAATTACGACAAAATAGAGAATTATATAGCAACAGCAGCATTCTGGCATGCTGAAGCAGGAATCAAAGCAGCAGCAAAGAGGACAGAATTGGGAGTAGATGGGGGGACTTTGGCGGAATATTTAAGCTATAAAACTCTCAGCTATTTTGAAAAATAGTGAATAGGCGATCGCACAATTGACGCGATCGCAATCCTTAAAATCTACTTATACCAACGCTTCAGCCACTCTATAATTAAATCTAGCACCGTATCGGCAGAACGTTCTACAGCCCAAGCTAAAAGAGTTAAGATCAGCCAAAAAAGTATTTCTTCCATGAGATTCATTTAAAATTTAAAAGTACAGTTCCAGAATCTCTTGTAATAGCTAAAACGTTGTCAGTAATTCAAAAATATCAGAAGACGAACAAAACTCATCCTATTCCTGCTGCTGTTGGGTTTCATACTTCACCCCAACCTACTTTTACTTAAAACTTATCCTCAAAATTAGTGATGGCGTTAAAATATTAAACTGAGAAGATATAAAATTTCGTAAAACCATGAAAGTAATTGCTCAATCTCCTCCTATAGAATTAAATGCTGATGGAGTAATGCTAGTGGGAAAAACTCGTGTTACTCTGGATACTGTTGTTGCTGCATTCGAAGAAGGGGCAACGGCTGAAGAAATTACCTATCGTTATCCATCTCTAAAGTTAGCAGATGTTTATGCAGTAATAGCTTTCTATCTTAACAATCAACAAGAAGTAGCAATCTATTTACAAAAAAGAAAGCAACAAGCAAAAGAAGTTAGACAAAAAAATGAATCTAGGTTTGACTCCAAAGCTATGCGTGATAGATTGTTATCTCGCAAAATAGAAAAATCTACATGAAATTTCTAGCAGATGAAAACCTAGACAATAATATTCTGAGAGGTATATTACGTCGTAAACCCGATTTGGATATAGTTAGAGTTCAAGATGTTGGTTTATTTGGCAAAGACGATCCCACTGTGTTAGCTTGGGCTGCTCAAGAAAATAGGATATTACTAACTCATGATGTTGCGACAATTACACGCTATGCCTACGAGCGTATTGCTAGAAACCTTAGAATGCCAGGAGTGATTGAGATTACTGCATCCTCTTCTTTAGGGGAAGCAATAGAAGATATTCTTCTTTTCATTGAATGTGGAATTGATGGAGAATTAGAAGGACAGATTTTATATTTACCTTTTAAGTAGATTCGCTTGTATGAGTTGAGTTACACAATGTTTTTCTATTTCGTCCACATTAATACGCAAGCTAGCTCCTTCTGCTAATTGCTTATCACCATTTTTTAGTAAAAATAGCTGTACTGAGTCTCTTTTAACAATTGCCATGTAAATGGGGTTTCCTTCTTGATTAATAGACTTAAAACCAAGCTTCAAAAGCTAAAATAAACACAGCTACTCAAATTCAAGGTAGAAATCGTGGGCGAACTAAATACTGCGGAATTGTTAGTAAAATGTTTGGAAAATGAAGGAGTCGAATATTTATTTGGCTTACCAGGGGAAGAAAATTTACACATTCTAGAAGCTTTAAGAGATTCTTCTATACAATTTATTACAACTCGCCATGAACAAGGTGCAGCTTTTATGGCGGATGTATATGGAAGGCTTACAGGAAAAGCGGGAATCTGTCTTTCAACCCTGGGACCAGGTGCAACTAACCTGATGACAGGGGTAGCAGATGCCAATCTCGATGGTGCGCCTTTGGTTGCCATTACTGGACAAGTGGGGACAGATCGGATGCACATCGAATCCCATCAATATCTAGATTTGGTAGCGATGTTTGCTCCTGTAACCAAGTGGAATACTCAGATCGTTCGTCCCGATAATACGGCAGAAATCATCCGTAAAGCTTTTAAAGTTGCTCAAGCCGAGAAACCGGGGGCAGTTCATATCGATCTTCCCGAAAATATTGCAGCTATGGGGGTGGGGCATAGTAAACCCCTTCAAAAAGATGAGCGAGAAAAAACCTATGCTTCCTACAGAAGTATTAATGCTGCTGCTGCTGCGATCGCAAAAGCGAAAAAACCCCTAGTTTTAGCAGGCAATGGCACGATTCGAGCTAATGCCAGCGAAGCTCTTACTGAATTTGCCACTCAGTTAAATATTCCTGTTGCTAATACTTTTATGGGTAAAGGAGCAATTCCTTACACCCATCCCCTGGCTTTGTGGACAGTAGGTTTACAACAGCGAGACTTAATTAGTTGTGCTTTTGATGAGGCTGATTTAGTGATTGCTGTCGGATACGACTTAATTGAATATTCCCCTAAAAAATGGAATCCCGAAGGGACAACCTCTGTGATTCACATTGGCACTAATCCCGCAGAAATTGACAGTAGTTATATTCCTCTAGCGGAAGTAGTAGGAGATATTTCTGACTCTTTAATGGATATTGCCAAACGTTGCGATCGCCAGGGGAAAACCAATCCTTCTATTGGTGATCTGCGCACTAAAATCAGGGAAAATTACGAACACTACGCCAATGATCAGGGATTTCCTGTTAAACCCCAAAAAATTATTTACGATCTGCGTCAGGTAATGAAACCAGAAGACATCGTAATTTCTGATGTGGGAGCCCATAAGATGTGGATGGCGCGACACTATCATTCTGACTGTCCCAATACCTGTATTATTTCTAATGGTTTTGCTGCAATGGGTATTGCAATTCCTGGCGCGATCGCTGCTAAACTAGTTCATCCCGATAAAAATATTGTGGCAGTTACAGGAGACGGCGGTTTTATGATGAACTGTCAGGAATTAGAAACTGCTTTGAGAGTAGGTACTCCCTTTGTCACGCTTATTTTTAACGACAATGGTTATGGTCTAATTGAATGGAAACAAATCAATCAATTTGGACATCCTTCTTTTGTTGATTTTGGTAACCCCGATTTTGTCAAATTTGCCGAAAGTATGGGTTTAAAAGGCTATCGTGTCAAATCTGCTGCGGAGCTTATTCCCACTCTTAAAGAAGCTCTGGCTCAAGATGTTCCGACAGTAATTGACTGTCCCGTTGACTATAAGGAAAACTTGCGCTTCTCTCAAGAATCAGGGGATTTGACTTGTGAGGTAAATTTTGAAGCTAAATAATTAGTGTTTAACTATAGTAATTGAGAGAATTGGTATAACCGCAGAGAGCGCGGAGGTGTTTGGGTTGTGTCTCATAATCGATCTGTTAGGGTTGAGAGGTTTTTTACCAATTCTTAAAATTAAGTCTACAAATCAATCTTGCTTGTCTGGTGATAAAACATCTCTAGTTCTATTAAAGAGAATTGGTATTAGGAGATTGAAATACTGTTAATGGATTTATACGGGAACTTATTTCAAAATGTGCCAGTCTTGTGACTGTCCTTTTGAACAATTTGTTGTATGGACAGATTTGCAATTTTAGTATTTGATGTTAAAACTTGAAGAAAAAGTTATGTCTGTCTGTGAAGCAGATTGTTGAATTTACTCTTGAGTCCTATAGTTCCTATGGTTAGTAAGTCTATGAAGCTAAGAAATACACTCAAACTCGCAGCGATATCGACCATTATTGCCACTACTGCTTTTGGTCTTTCTGGAGTTAAGGCTTTGGAAACTGGAGAAGAAGAATTAGATCCAAATCAAACTTTGGAAATTGGAGAAGAAGAGTTAGATCAAAATCGAACTTTTGAAATTGGAGAAGAGCAGTTAGATCAAAATCAAATTGTTGCTGTGGCAATACCTGGCAGATTTTATAATTTAGCTGTGATTGAGCAAATCCCTGATAAGGAAGCTTGTTGGAGAGAAATTGGCTCTCAACCAACTATTATCGATCCTCTGTGGACAACTTTTGATTTTACAGGAATTTGTCGTCGTGCTACGGATAGTAATGGCTATTCTGTTCGTCTCGATGGACAAGATACCAGTCAACACTACAGTTTAGATGTGGTAGAAAAAGACGGCGAAGTACAATTAATTGCTGTTAGTCGTGAAGATCGTTCTCGAACTGTCATTGGTAAGACTTTTGGTAAAGCGGAAGGTAAATTTATGAAAATTTATCTTAATCCTGGTTGGGAATTTACTAAAAAAACCGTTGATGAGAAAGTATTGGGTCATTTTTTCTTGAGTGGCGATACTGTTGAAATTGCAGCAGCAGGAGATAATCCACCAGTACCACCAGCACCTGTAGTTAATACTGCTAGTTTTAATGACACTAGAGGCGATATCTATCAAGAAGAAATTAATCAGGCTGTAGCTCTTGGGTTTATTGCTGGTTTTAACGATAATACTTTTCGTCCCCAACAATCTTTGACCAGAGAACAAATTGTTTCTATGGTGATTGGCGCATTAGGTACAATTCCCGATCTGCAAGTTCAAGCTCCTAATAATACAGCTACTCAACCCTATCCTGATGTGGTTGCCTCTCGTTGGAGTGCTGCTAAAATTCAATGGGCAAAAGATAATCAGATAGTAAAAGGTTATCCCGATGGTTCTTTTCGACCAGAAAAACCTGTCACTAGAGCAGAATTAATGGCTGTATTAGAAAGTACTGCTAAATATGTTAAAGCTCAAAGAGGTCAAACTGCTGAACTGAGTCTTACAGCAACTCCTGCAACTTTTACTGATATTTCTAGTCATTGGAGTAAAACTTTAATTCCCAAAATGTCAGCTTTTTGTGGAGTTGCATCTCCTTACAATGAACGAGGAAATTCTTTTTTCCCCGACAGTGCTTCCAGCCGTAACTATGCTGCTGCTGCTACAGTAAGAATGCAAAAATGTCTGATTAATTCTACGCAACAAGCTGCTTTAGAAGAGTAGACTAGACGCTCATTCTTTCGTAGCCTTTTGTTCTGCTAATTTGGTTTCTATTTCTTTTAAAATTGCAACTAGTTCCGTGCGTTCTGGTTGCAATTTAGCTAATTTAGTTAAAGGCGCAACTGCTCCTTCCAAATCTCCCATTTCTAGCTTTATACGGATTAAATTAGTTAAAATTGTCGTATTTTCCGGTTCTTTTTCTAATAATTTTTCATAGCCAATAATTTGTGACTGTAATCTAGCGTTGAGATTATTTCTATAATTAACTTCTGGAGCTTCATCAGCAACGTTAGAATCCGCGATGGGAGTAGCAGGTGGTTCTCGCCGTCCCAATATACTCCCCATCAACATAAACACTGTAGAACCAACAAATGCCGAACCAAATAATACAACAAGAATTCGCTTGAGAGCTTTTTGTTTCACTTTTCAACCCCAATAATAAAAAGCTGTAATACCACCAAAAAAACTACCTAGGCACATTACTGTCAAAACACAATAAGATAACCATCTACTTAATCCCAGACTTTGTAAATCTAGTTTGACTAATATAGCATTAGCTAGAAGCATCAAAAAGGTGGCAAAAAAATCTAGCCTTTGAACAATAAGAGCAAAAGCAAAAGCTCCCAAGAATACTAAAAAAAAGGCTCTCACATCTGATTTTAGCCACTTATTTAAACCCATTGTTATTAAAGTTATGGGAGAAGTAAAGACAATTGCGACTGCCATAATATAGATTGCACCAATACCGTAGAAGATAACTAGTCTAATTTCAGGTTCCAATACTTGAGATATGAGATTTTTTATACCTTCATCTTCTAAGACCTTGATAACCCAAGACCCATAAATCCAACCAAATACCCCATAGGTCATTATTAGCAGAGTTGCGGAAATCCCAGTAGTTGTTTTATAGCTAGACATTAACTTGTTTAATATAGGGGGCTAATTCATTCCATAAATCGGGAAAACTTTGACGTATATTATCGCCTTTTGCTACTTCCATATCTCGATAATCAAAACCAGGTGCGACAGCTTCACCCAAAAGCCCAAATTCACCTTTTTCTAATACTGCTGCTTTCCAACAACCACCAGGTACTAGTAATTGTCCTACTTCACCGTTAATGAAATCTAATCCTAGCTTGACCTTATCCAGACGACCAGAGGGATACACAATTAAATAAGTAATGGCAGAACCAGCTTGAAAATAGTGCATAATGTCTTATTGGTTAATGTATTACAGGTATCATAAGCTTTTGGCTTTTGCAAACTAAAGAAGTAAGGAACAATTAAGGAATGAATAAGGAACTAAAAAACCTTTAATCTGAACAGTTATACTAAATCCTGTTTAGATACAACACTTTAAATTTGTGGGAATTCAGAATTTAGAATTCAGAATTTAGAATTTAGCCCTAAAGGATTCCCTATCGGTCAATTTAGAAAGGTTTAAGCTAATTTTATGCTTTAAACTAAAAGTATACTTTGGTAAGCGGATTTAGTATGACTCGTTTACTTGAGAACAATCCCATTCTCTTTCTGTTGGTCCGTCACTCCCAGATATCTTTCCAAAGCTGCCAAAGTTCGATGTCCTGAGATAGCTTGAATATGTCTCAATGGAACACCAGCATCACTCATACGGGTTAAAGCAGTATGCCCTAAAGCTATGAGTACTCACCCCTTCAATTTCGAGCTTTAAGCAAGCATCTCTCAGTTTTAGTCTCGTAAATCAGATTTGTTGTTTAAAATAGAGCTAATATTTTTGGTGTAATATTTATGGGGAAGGAAAGGTCATGTTTGAGAAAGCAGCATTCTTTTCAGGGCTTTTAGTGCTAGTAATTTTTTTGGGAATTGGAAGTATGTATTATCGGACTCTAGAACCAGAAGATCGAGTTATTCCGATACTAGATAGAAGTTCACTAAAAGTACACTCCCAAACTAAACGGGGTTGAACATAGCTGACAAGATATTGACGAGTTTTCTCCCACTCCTTCATCATTGAGATATTTTGATATTTTTGCCAATAGTGGTGCTGTAGATAGCTAACTAACCAAATTTGAGTCACTGTATCCAATTCTTTGTCTATAGCTTTGGCTAGTTGGAAAATAGCGATCGCATTTTGGGGGAGATTTTCTATTTGTTGGAGTAACTCGGTAGGGATTTCTTGGAGTTTTTGCCATGCTGAAATCGCTTGTCCTGGGCTACCTTGAGCGATCGCAATACAGTGGGGGGCCGCTAAAATCTCAGAATAACCCTGATTCTCTAATACCAGTTGTAAATCGGATTGAGAAAGACGACGAAAGCCAATACATTGACAGCGAGAAATAATTGTTGATAGTAGAGAATCTGTATTGGGAGCAATTAGAATCAGAACCGCTTTACCTGGTTCTTCTAAGGTTTTGAGTAAAGCATTAGCACAAGCTTCTGACATGGTTTCAGCCGATTCTATTACCACTATTAAACGCTCTGATTCTAGGGGAGGGCGAGTAATAAACTGAGAAATTTGTCTGATTTGTTCAATCCGTATTTGAGGTGGTGTTTTGCGTTTGATACCTTGTTCTTGGGCGACAGAAGCTTTAATTAATTGTCCTTTATCTTTATAAGTAGGTTCAACCCACAAAACATCAGGATGATTATTGCTTTGTAATTTTTTTTGGACTAGGATTTGTTTTTCTTCTGGTGTGGTGGTTTCTAATAAACACCTAATAAAAGCTTTAGCAGTTAGGCTTTTACCCACACCAGTAGTTCCCCAAAAAAGATAAGCAGGAGCAATGCGCTCCCGTTTAATAGCTTGCTGTAGCAACTGGACAGCTTTTTCTTGACCTAAAATATGCTCAAAATAAGATTCAATTTTCACCTTTCTTTGCCGTAAGTCTCCTGCTACTCCTCGTCTGCTTGAATCATTGCTGGATCGATTAGAGTAATGTCAAAAGGATCGTCAGGGGGAATGGTAGGAAATACATCATATTGACGATATTGGTAAACAGCAGATACTTGTGGTCCAAAAACTACTTTGTCACCGTCTTTGAGATCGTGAAATAAAACTTTTTGATTATTAACTAGTAAGCCATTAACGCTGACTTTCCCTTCTGAGTCACCATCAATGATGCGATAATAAAATTCCCCATCTTCGTTTAATCTTTTCAAAAGGGTAGCATGATGACGAGAGGCAAATTGGGAATGGAGGCGAATATCACATTTATGTCCTCTTCCTAAAGAATAGGAAGATTTAGTCAAGACAATTTCTTTTTGTCCTTTGCCATCAATAATTATGAGTACATGTTCTTCGCGATGTTTTGCTGGTTTAGAACCCATTATGAAATCATGGTTAAGATTTTAATATATTTACAATATTTTACTATTTATTAACTAGGGTAACTTGCGCCTAATTACTATAATTGTATTTCCAGAGAGTTAAATGTCTGGTAAAAAATAAAAATAAAATTTTGATCGCGATGGTCTTCCGCTAAACTTCTGAGTAGGGTGTATTACTGAAACATTAGTGTAATATGCTTTTTTCTATTTTAATTACTGTATCTTGATGCTTGTTTCTTTAAAAATTAACAATTTTGCTCTAGTCGATCGCCTGGATTTAGAT
>JASJDF010000172.1 GCA_030065715.1 Xenococcaceae cyanobacterium MO_188.B19
CAATCTCACAAGAGAATTTAACTTTGTATTTGAGTGATTGATTTTAACCAACTGGCTCTACATCCATTGGTAAAAATCAAATTCGATATTATCTCAAGTTGATTTGATGTTTGAGTTAAATCGTAAGTATAATAGTCATTCATTTCTAATCTGCTACGACGTAACATCATAGAATACCTAGTTAAAAGTTGTGTGGTTAAATTTAATTGACTTGGACGTAAAGTTTCCAGATTTGGTAAATCTTGCCAAGGCTTATATTCTGTAACTTTTCCTTGCTGAAATACCTTACAACCGCTTAATACTATATCTAAAGTAGAAGCTTCACTTTCAAAACAAGCAATTTGATTACCCAAAGCTCCTGGTAGAAAAATACTACCTTCATCCAAAAAAGTAATAAATTCGCCTTGAGCAACTTTTAAACCATAATTGTAAGAGGTATCTACTGAGCTTGTTTCTAAACGATAATATTGTATTTCACTTTGATAAGGCTCTAAAACTCTGATAATTTCTTTATTAGAACTGCTATCAATGACAATTATTTCATAATTTTCGTAATTCTGGGTTAAGACACTTAATACAGTTTTTTCTACACTTTCACTCCGATTTTGAGCCTTAATTACCACACTTACTGTGGGTGAATTTTGATATTCTTTGGGTTTCAACTGCCAAGTAGCACAAGAAATATCACCAGCTTTAGTTAAATTTCCGAGACTTTTGTTAATTTGTGCTTCCTCTCCCACGTAAGCCTCATTTCTTCCCCCACGCATATGAAGATAGGAATGATTTTGGTGTATGGCTGTAATTGCTAAACTGCTATCAACTACAGGATAACCATTATCTAAAGCTTTTCTTACCATCCAAGTATCCCAGTACCCCCTACCCACGGCAAAGGGAGGAATCTTACCAAACAAGTGTTTAGGGAATACAAAATAATCTTTACAGTCACACTGAGCAAGACTCGCCTTTTCTTTTATCGTCCGAGATAAACGAGATTCCCAACCAGAATTAAAATCTAGTACTTTATTTATTTCAATATTCCAGCGTCTACCGATTAATAAATAATCTTCTAAATCTTCTGCTACGGATTGGACAGCTAGAGAAAAATCACTGATTAAAATTATATCTGTATTAACATAAGTGATGATATTCTTAGTTGCTTGATGATGAATATATGCAAAAATATCATCTAATAAAGGAGTACCATATTGATTTTTTCTAACTTCTGGGATGTGAATTAAATTAAACTTTTTAGCTACGGCTGCTGTTCCTGTTTCATTGCCAAATAAAATAATTTCAGGTCTAGGAGTTAATAGGCTCCAACTGGCAATTGCATTGTACTGAATAATACCAATATGACCAACAAATGGTTTAGGTACAGAAAAAATAGTAACTTTTTTATTTAATTTATTATTATTTAATCTTGTATAAAGATAATTCACTACGGTTCATACCTCTTCTTTATCAGACTTCTAAAACTTTTAAAGGTTATCAAGCCTATAATTTTTGATGACTTTTAAATGATATATCTAAACAGGATTTAGTATAACTCGGTGATTTCTGATTTTCCCCAATTCTATTAGTTTTCTCCAGCTCGGATTTTTGGCAAGTATTTGAAACAACATAAACGCAGAAAAATGATCTCCATAGCACAGCTATAAAGATCATGTTTTGATTCAGAAAAACCAACAGTTCCTAAGTTGGCTTCAGACTAATGCACATACTATTATGTCTATTTATAGGCATGAATTGCTAATCTATATCCCGTAATAGATTGATTATCTTTATTGTCCTGATTCTCTAAATCGGGTGGATACTTACTCAAGCACTTGATCCTTTTAAACCCTGCTGCCAAACAGGCACTCTCTAACCCTTTTAAGTTGGGAGCCCACCAATTGCTCGAATCGTTGTTAAGCTCTGTACCTGGATAAAATTCAAATAATGCTTTCTCTTCTTGTCCAGGGATGTAGACAGCTTCTGTATCAATAATTGCTAATTCACGCGTAACTGAATGTAAGCGTCTAATTGCCCTAAAAGGTTCTTCTAGATGATATAAAACCCCTAAAAATAGAACTATATCAAATAATCCTAATTCTTTAAGATCGAGTTTCATGAAATCACTTTTTACTGACTCAACCTTGCTATTCCTGAGTAGACAAGCTGTGTCAAAAGCTTTTTTACCATTTCTTAACCAAGAAAAATAGTCTAAAGCTACTACTTTTGATGCACCCATTTCTTCTACTTTGAATGAGTAAAAGCCATCCCATGCACCTATGTCTAAAACAGATTTACCTTTAAGAGGTGGCAGTTTAATTCTCTTGAGTTTACGTAAAGTGATTTTTTCTTTCAGTCTGCCAGGAGTTATGATTCCATCCCCACAATCAATAGAATGTCGCCATCTAGGAATGCTATTAACCAATCTTTGCTTTTCCTCTAAATTCATTTGATTTAAAGTCATTTTGCGTAATCCAACTTATATTTGATGTCTGATGTCAATGAGAAAAAGATAGACAATGAAATTGCTCAGGTTTGTAATTAAAAATCTTTCCTCATGAATAGAATATATCAGGAAAGCTTATTATTTATAATGGTAATTTTTACTCTATTAGCTGAATAGTATGAATTAGAAAAAAAGACTTGGAGGAAAAGTTTACCAGGAGAAAGCTGAGAGAGCAGGTCAATTTTTCTATTTTCTCGATTCTTTTACTTTGCTGCAACTCATGTTTTTGCCAATATTTGAGTGACATATAAAGAGAAAAATGATCTCTATAGTGCAGCTATAAAGATCATTTTTTGATGCAGTAGGTCTTTAAAGAAGCATCATACTAAATACGATTACAAAAAATACTTATGCTCTCAGGTTTAAACCTATTGCTAAACAAGCAAAGTCTGACTAAGCAGACTACAAGGATAAGATATTATGTAGAACGGATTTAGTACGGATTTGAATTTTGTTTGCCTTCTAATTTTAAGAAGGAGATTAATTAGAACATGTCTTCTAGGTCAAGGTCAGGTTCATCACCTTGAACTTCGATAACTGTTGCACCATCATATTTGATTAGGTTGCCTTCTTGAGTTATTAGGTCGGGGTCTATTCCGCTAGCAAAATCAAAATCGATCTCATCAACTCCTTGTGCGAAGTCTTGAATGACATCTATCTCACCGTCCTGGAAGTCTTCCAGTTGGAATTTAAAGATATCTTCCCCTTCTCCACCAATAAGAGTGTCCCCTCCTGTTCCACCATCGATGGTGTCATTACCTTCTCCACCAATAAGCATATCTTCCCCTGTTCCGCCATCAATGATGTCATTACCTTCTCCACCTCTAATGATGTCGTTGCCACCTTGTCCACTCAGCAAATCTAAACCATCTCCACCGATAATTGTATCGTCACCTTCGCCAGTGAAGATGTTGTCGTCGGCATCACCGCCTAAGACTACGTCGTTCCCGAAAGGAGCAGTCGGATCTTCTCGGATAAATATAGTATTCTCTCCTTCGGAGTCAGTAATGATAAATAAACCAGTACCTTCGTTAGGCTGCTGAAAAAGCATTTCTTCTGTTCCCAATTCCAATACACTTGACATAATAGATTACCCTCTTAAATGAATGCTTGAATAACTGACGGAAAATCTTAACCTAGATATAGCAGTTCCTAAACTGTACAAACCAAAATTCTCTTTGTCTTCTCCATTGATAAAAGCTTAAAACGCATTTTCGATTAAGGATATCAAACAAAGCTTATTTTAAGCTTTGTGTTCATTTTTCTTTTTAGGTATGACAAAGCTGACTTATGCAGTTTGTCAGAATTACTTTATTGCTTTGTTTGAAAATTCATCTGTTCTAAAACAGAAAAAAGCCATCTAAAGCTCTCAGTAAAGCATAGTAATTCATTTATTAAAAAAAATTTACCTATTTGCTGTTAGATTTTTTACCCTGAGTCAATCCATAATTTCAGTTGTAATATAAAATATTTTGGTTGACAAAAGGTAAAATTTACATTAAAGTTCCCCAGTTAAAAAACTAGGTCTTCTTGGAATTACACAGTTGCTATATATTGAAAATGATAATCAACTTTGATAGTCCATAGTGTTGTTTTAATTGAACATTTTACTTTAAGGATAAACCAATGATTTTTACTCCAGCCTAGTTTAAAGTTTTGGTAAAGTTGACAGAATTTGTACCAGAGATTCTAGAAAAACTAAAATTCCTAATACTAACAATATAGTATTAGCCTGAGACAGTTTTAATATGTTCCATAACTAGATTTTAATAAAATTCTTGGAAAACAAAAATTTTTTTGGGTTATTTCTTAGTATTTATATACACTCTATCTTTGAATGTAATTTAAATTACTATCTATATGTAATTTAAATTACTTTTTGTAGCACGAAAGAAATGTCAAATAATCTTTTATGGAAAATACAATATTTCAAATTAAAATAAGTTTTCAACTAAGGATAAAATAGTAAAATTTTTAATAAATAATACAAGGTGGCTACTAAAGCAATTTTCAGGAATAGGGATCGGACCAATCCACTAATTCATCGTAAAACTTATGACAGAACTAAGTAATGATCACCAAGAACCAATCTTAATGACGGCAGATAATGTCAGAAACTCCGTTTATGCAGAATCGGAGATTTGGCGAGGTTTAAAATTAGAGCAGCAAGGTTATCTAGAAAAAGCAATTAGTTGTTATCGTCAGGCTGTAAGATTATATCCAGAATCTTCTGAAGCCAGAGATATTTTGGCTTTAGCATTGAGAAAGCAGAGTCAAATTCAAAATAAGGGAAGAGAACCAGACCAATTGCTCAATAATAATCATCAAAATAATTTTAATTCTCAGTTATCAATAACTAATCAGGAAGGGAGAATAGTTTTGAGAAAGGGTAGGGAAAAGCTCCAAAATGAGTCTTTCGGGGAGTCTGGGATTATTTTGCCTTCGATTAAGTCTAGTTCTTCGATAGTGAATCTAAGGCAAAGTCAGCCCAGAATTGCTCAAATTTATGTGGAACAAGCTTATGCCTATATGGAAAAGCAACAGTTTGAGTCAGCGATAGTTGCCTGTCAAAATGCTATCGATCTTGAACCTCAAATGGCTGAAGCCTATAAGGTTTGGGGAAATGCTTTGTACGCCTTGGGTAAAAGCGCAGAAGCGATGGGTTACTATGCTAAAGCCTTGGAAATACAACCAGATATGTCAGAAGTGTATGCTAATTTGGGTACGCTTTTTGCCAAACAAAAAAAGTGGCAACAAGCAATAGAATATTTGGAAATCAGTTTAGTATATAATCCTGAATTTGCTGGTTCTTACCGTAATTTGGCAAAAATTTGGGAAGAGTTGGGGGAAACAGATAAAGCTTGGTCTTGTATGGAAAAAGCTTTGGATTTGGAGCCTGAGTTAATAACTCCTGGCAAGTATGTTGAGTTTGCTAATGAGTTGTTACGGGAACAAGAGTGGGGCAAAGCGATCGCATTTTACAATTATGCTTTACGGTTAAAGCCAAATTTTCAGGAAGCAAGGATGAGGTTAGCCCAAATTCTAGAGAAATTAGGGAGACGAGAAGAAGCGAAATTACATTATAAAAAGTTATTGGAAATTCAAAATCAGCCACCAAATCCTATAACCAAATTACCTCAAAAGAAATTAATTAATACTTTTTTGGCTACGTCTCAAAAGAAATCAGCTTCTCCTAAAAAGAATTTAATAAATTCTCAGGGGAAAACTTTACCAACGAGGAATAAAGTAAACCCCATTTCCCCCAAAGGTTTGAGAGAACAAAATTTATTAGCCAATTCTTCTCAGAGTCTGAATCAAGG
Organism: Xenococcaceae cyanobacterium MO_188.B19; assembly: GCA_030065715.1. Taxonomy (GTDB): domain Bacteria; phylum Cyanobacteriota; class Cyanobacteriia; order Cyanobacteriales; family Xenococcaceae; genus JASJCP01. Next base: position 5,818 of record JASJDF010000172.1, read on the forward strand.
CTTGAAAAAGCCAGAAAGCACAATTGATGCAGAAATTAAGAACTCTTTATCCCCCACCAAGGAACAACCAAATTCGGCAGAAATTGAATTTAATTTAGGCAATTCCTCTCTCAAAAAACAACAATGGCAGGAAGCGATCGCCCATTATCAAAAGGCAATTAAATTAAATCCCAAGTTGGGAGCTGCCTATCAAAATTTAGCTCAAATATATCGAAAGATCGGCAAAGATGCAGAAGCCATAGATTTTTATTATCGCTTTTGTACCCTAGAACCAGATATGATATCGGCGGAAAAATATTTGAACTTAGGTGGGGTCTTATTAAAAAGAAAGCAACTTAAAAGAGCTAAAAGTTGTTTTCAAAAAGCTATTCAAAAACAACCCAATTACAGTGAAGCCTATCATTGTCTAGGAGATGTTTTCGTTCAACAAGAAAAATGGCAAGAAGCCATTGCTGCCTATAGTAAAGCTATTCAAATTAACCCTGAATTTTCTTGGTCTTATCACAATCTAGGGGATGTTTGGCTGAAATTAGAAAATTGGTCGCAAGCAGTAGAAAACTTCCAAAAAGCGATCGCGCTTAAAGATGATTTTATCTGGTCACACCACAATTTAGGAGATGCTTTCTCCAGATTATTTCAATGGGATAATGCGATCGCTGCTTATCGTAAAGCAATTGAACTTAAGCCTGATTTTGCCGAAGCTTATGCCCATTTAGGAGATGCTCTAATCAGACAAGAAAATTGGGACGAAGGAATTAAAAACTACGAAAAAGCTATTGAAATCAACCCAGGCATTGATGTTTCTGTATATCGTAATTTAAAGGAGGCATTAGACAGAAAAAAGTACTTGGGGGCAGAATTAGGTGGATTAAACCACCTCTAATTTGCCCAGAATGGCCCCATCAGGCTTCTCCAACTTATCAACCTCCCAAAACCCTTCCCGATGGTAGTCCTCTACCCAAAATTTCTTTGATTACTCCTTCCTATAACCAGGGGGAATTTATCGAAGAGACTATCCTATCAGTTATTAATCAGAACTATCCCAATCTAGAGTACATTCTCATAGATGGAGGTTCTACGGACAACACAATGGAAGTGGTCAACAAATATCGAGATCATTTCACCTATGTAGTTAGTGAACCAGACCGAGGACAGAGTAATGCCCTTAATAAAGGATTTGCTCAAGCTACAGGAGAAATCTTTGCTTGGTTAAATAGCGATGATAGATTAGCCCCATCAGCCCTATATGTCATGGCTTTAGCTTTTTATACCAGTAAAGCGGATGTAGTAGCTGGGGTATGTCAGATATTTAAAGATGGGGTAGAAATAGAACAACACTTGACCTCTTGTCCTAACGGCAAAATAGCTCTAGATGACATATTAGACTTAGAAAATTGTTGGTTACAAGGAAAATTTTTCTATCAACCAGAAGTAATGTTTACCAGAGCTATCTGGGAAAAAGCTGGAGGAAAACTGGATGAATCCCTTTATTACAGCATGGATTATGAGATGTGGGCGCGATTTGCTCTCCAAGGAGCCAAATTACAAGTCATTGGTCATCCCATAGCTCAATATCGCCTGCACGCCCAGCAAAAAACCAGCACTATGGATAAGTATCAGCCAGAACTATTAAATGTTAGGGCTAGTTTACGCCACCAGCTAAATCTGCCTCTGGCTAATGGGAGAGAATCCATTACTAAAAAGCGTAGAAGCTTAAAAATAGCTGTTTTAAATGATACTGGCTCCTTAGGTGGGGCAGGAATTGCCCATCAGCGAATTGCTCAAGCTCTCGCTTTAGCAGGACATCAAGTAGTCGCCGTGGCTGGTACTCTAGACTGGTCTTTGACCCCTGTAAATTGCACTCCAGAAGAAGTTGCCCAAACCATCCATAACTTAAATCCCGATTTACTAATTATCGGCAATATTCATAACTTCCAATACCCCGTCGAAATCTTAGAAACCTTAACGGCTCAATATCCCACTGTGTTTGTGATGCACGACCAATGGTTATTTACAGGTCGTTGTGGTTACACAGGTGGTTGTGAAAACTACACTGTCCTTTGTGATGGAAAATGTCCTAATTGGGAGCAATATCCACGCCTTGCACCTAAAAAAATTGCCCCTGCTTTTGCTAGAAAACAAGCTTTACTAGACAATAGGGACAAGTTACTAATTTTGGGTGATAGTCAATGGCTAACTAACTGGGCTCGTTATGCTTACTTAAATCATGCCGTTCGTGAGAATTATCCCCAGTTAGAACAGAAGTTTCAACATATTTACTATGGTTTAGATGTAAAAATCTTCCGCCCCCAAGATAAAATCATTTCTCGTCGTCAGTTGGGACTACCAGAAGACAAGTTTATTATTCTCACAGGGAGTCAGTCTTTAGAAGATGAAAGAAAAGGGTTTAAGTATTTGCTCAAAGCCTTAGAAATGATCAATCTAACTGATGTTCTGGTTTTATGCTTTGGTCATGACTTTAACCTCCAAACCCACCTAGCAATAGAGAGTATCGGCTATATAAACAATCCTGCTTTACTTGCTACTTACTACAGTGCAGTGGATTTATTTGTCAGTCCCGCTTTAGAAGAAGCATTTGGTCAAACCTTTATTGAAGCTGGTGCTTGTGGCACTCCTGCGGTAGGATTTAGCGTCGGAGGAGTCAAAGAGGCAATTAAAGACCATGTTTCAGGTCGTTTAGTGAAGCAGAAAACTTCTGAAGCTTTAGCAAGAGTAATTCTAGAATTATATCGCGATCGCGATCAATTAGAACTTTTAAGTAGATTGGCACCCTTACATATAGCTAATAATTTTGCTTTCACTTCTAGCTATCACAGTATCATCACAGCTCTAGAAACTAGTGGCTGGCTATCTAATCTAGGAATGTCGGCGGTGAGCAAATTTACAACTAAGAATGTTCCAGAAATTGAATATTTGACTATCAAAGGCAATCCTGCTCAGACTAAGTTAGATCTGGTCAATTTTAAGGAAGCTGACTCTGTTAATAAAATAATTTTAATGGATGACTCTCTTCAGGGAAGTGGGTGGTTTCCACCTGAAACAGTTAATAATTATCCCTGTCGCTGGATGAGCAAACTAGGTACTATTATTGTTGACCCGATTAAATCATTAGAGCCTCTCAAACTTGAACTATCAGTGATAACTGCCGTCGATCCAAGGCTACTTTACAATATGAAAATTAAAATCAATGGCTATTCCTTAAAAGTAAGTATTAATCGCTGCGATGATAACTCTTGGATTTGTCAGGGTGAAATCTCTCCTGAATTATTTACCCCAGAAGTTCCCTTTTTAGTATCGATAGAAGTCCCAGAGGTGAAACATTTAGCACCAAATAATCCCAGAGAAGGTAGTTTATTGGTGCGATGGGTAGCAATTAAATCCCAGCAAAATAACTTTTCAGATGAAATAAAACATAATATTTTTCATCCCTTTAACAAGTAGCAATGAAAAAAATTCTATATACAAAAGATAATCAAGAAATTGTAATCGATATTGGCATTCCTGCCAATATTACTAGCTTTTTTGTCTTTGCATTACCCAAATCTGGCAGTGTACTGCAAGATAAAATTTTTGAAGATATTTGTTATGAATTAAATATTCCATTAGTTAGTATTTCCAAATCTGCTTTTAAACAAGGAGTAGAACCAAATAATTTTAAAGAAGAAGTATGTGAAATTTTTGTTAGAAAAGGATATGGATTTTATGGCTTTAGGTATGTTCCTTCCTATTTAAAAAAATTTGATTTGCAGAATATCAAGAAAATACTTTTGGTACGAGATCCAAGGGATATGTTGGTTTCTTATTATTTTTCTATGAAAAAAAGTCATGGAATCCCCCAAGGCAAAATAGGACAAAAGTTACTACAACAGAGGACAAATAGTCAAAAAATTGATATTAGCCAATATGTTTTAGATAAAAGTCAATATTTCTTAAATCTTTTTCGTTCTTATAATACAATTGAAGATGATTTATTAACCGTCTTTAGGTATGAAGATATAGTATTTAATAAAAGCCAATGGATTAAAAACATTATTGAATTTTTGAAACTAGATTTGCCAGAGAAAAAAATACAATCTATCGCCAAAAAACACGACATTTTTCCATCAGTCGAGAATAGGGATTCCCATATCAGAAAAGTAACTCCAGAAGATTACAAAGAAAAGCTAGATAATAAAACAATTAAATCTCTCAATAATCAATTCAAAAAAATTATTTTAAAATATGATTATGATATCACTATGTAATACTTCAGATAATTAGAGTAAAAAACCAAGAAAATAACTAGGAAAATGCCATTTTCAAGCTCGTTTATTGAACAAACTATTAAAATTGATTCTAAAACAACTTTAGAGAAAAAAAATATAAATTTAGCCAACAATGATTATGCTTTTTTATCATCTTTCCCTAGGTCTGGTAATGGGTGGGTTAGGTTGATCTTTGCTTCTCTAATATTGGAAATTAATGGAATAGATATTAATTCAATTAAAATTATAAGAAAAAAAACTAGTGGAGGTGTGGGATATATATGTTTAAAATCAAAGCAAAATAACTTCGATCTAGAAGATATTTTTCCAG
>JASJDF010000173.1 GCA_030065715.1 Xenococcaceae cyanobacterium MO_188.B19
TCCTGGGGAATTATGCTCTTGAGTGAACTGCACTTTTCTGGTCTCCAGATTTTTTTAGTTGAACACTTACTCGCGCTTGATGACAGTAGAAGTTAATCTTAGATTCTTTACTGGAATAGACTTTGAGATAATTGAAAACAATCTTTAATCTAAAGAAGAAAGTTGAGGATTTTGTGAAGAAAACAGCAATTTTTCTGCAAATCAATCATAGTTCCTTGGATTATTCGAGTTTTTTCCGTGTGATCACTGAATTTTATTCAAAGATAATCACATTTATTTTGAGTGATTTTACTGATAAATTTTTCCTCACTCAATTTAATCTTGGGAATTTCTATTATTCTTTTTCCTCATCCTCATTTTTATTAGAAATCATCTCTTTGTATTCCTGCCTATTACTTTCCTCAAGTAATCTAAAGAATAGCCCCTCTCGACCTTAATATTCGCCGAGAGAAAACCTGGACAAAGTAGCTTTACCATTTTCAGTATTGTTAACTTTGGAAGCCCAATTTTGTTTCAGAGTAGGGGTCGAGAGGAGCAGCAATTCTCATTTCTACGTGAGCGTCCAACGAATTTGGATTCGTTGGACGCTCACGTTGTTACACTTCCGAATCAATAAATAAATCTTGACTTTTGATTTATCTGAAATTTTGGAATCCAATTTGTTTCTTCGGATATACAAGCATCACTGTTGTAACAATTTTCAGATGTTTTGTCATACACCAATCATATTGTTCATAAATTCAACAGTACGAAAATTATTAGCCACCCCAGCAATGCAAGAATAGGACTCCCCCAAGCAACAATAATTGAATTACGAGCAAACCTTCTGGCATTTTCAGTCTGTACTAACATCTGCTTCTGTTTCGCCAAAAGAGCAGCAGTCGAATTAACCAACCCCGTAGAAATAGTCTGTAAATTCTGATGCTCCTGTGCCAAACTTTCAAGCACCTCAACTAACTTCCACTCCAAATCATCTTGTTTGTTCTTGATACTAGACAATTGACTCTCTAGCTGCTGAATCATCTGATTAGAACTCTTGATAACTTGAGTTTGATAAATCTGAGCCGACTCTTCTAACTCTGCTTTTGCTTTCAATATATTCTTCCCTGAGCTACCCAATACCTCAACAGCAGCAAGATTCTGAGCCACACAAAAATAAAAATCAAACAACTCATTATCTGTAAAATACTGATTATCATAGAGCCATTGATATACTCGCTGGCGAATCTTTCTCTCTTCTTTTTTTAGTCGCTCATCTATCAATTCCCTCAATTCATCCTGTTGTTGAGATAAAGTTCGACCCCTCAAATAACTCACTAACTTGTCCTCAAACTCTCAACATTAAAATTAGCATCATTCAGCACAGCATATACCCTTCGTAAATATCCCCTCAATCCAGCCAACTGAGCCGTACTAAACTCCGAATATCTTCTGGCTTCAGTAAAACTGAGAGCATTTTTATACACAGTAGTGGCAGTATCAAATCTCAATTTAGGCAAGTCAATTACTTTCAAGTTATATTCACTTATCAACTCAGGAGTAATAAACAAATCAAAGCTTTCCCACTCATCACATCGCCCTAAATTCTTAACTAAAATATGTTTCGCATTATCTTCCAGAAACTCCAAAGTTCTTAAAAACCCCTCATAACATTCAGTAGAATCATCAAGCACATACCAATTCTGAATCTCCACATCCAAATCCTGAGATGCTTCTAAAATATCGCTACTCCTTAACCAATGATTAAACGCTTCTTCTACATTTCCAGGTAAATCCACCAACACCAATTTCTCCAATGCCAAATCCAAAATTCTGTCGGGAATTTTCAGATTTTTATCTAATTCACTAAAGCGAGTCGGTAAAGCAAAATCAGGATAAGCTTTCAAAAAACTCTCCTGCCTGTCTGCATCCACAGCATAAAAATCTAATCCCGATTCCAAGCAGTAAGCAGCCTTCAATTTAGAGAGTAAAGTTTTACCAACACCGCCCTTTTTACAATTGGAAAGTTGGATACCTGGACGAGTCGGAATTATTTCAGATATTGATTCTGTCTTTTCTATTTTGACATTGACCATGATGATTTATTTCTGAGCAAATAATTTATCTACAGCTGACTGTTTTAAAGACGAAGAGCGATTACTTTGATCTTTAGTCTTAGTTTTAATGTGACCCATCTTTTTTTGTTTAACTGGTTGCTCTGGCGGTAAAACCGAATCAACAGTTTCCGTAATCTTTCCCGCTTCTTTCTCTAACTGACGACGATACTCGGTGTGATATTGCTTGAGAGTAGCAGCACTAATTTTTACTCCAGCTTCTGTAATTGACTCAGCCAAATCATCATATTCACAGCCTCTAGCCAAAGCTGCTTCAATTCTCAAATGAAGTTTGACAACTAACTTCCTTAAATATCCTGGCTGAGATGACTTATTCTTCGTCTTATCAATCTTTTTCGCAATCGCCTTTTCCAAAGGACTTAGTTCAGACTGATTCATTTCTAGTTTGATGCAATTATTCTTTTGTTATTGTGCCAAATATTTTATCAATTATGAAATTTATTTTATGAAAAAGATTCACCTTCTGTGAGAAAAATCTTGGAAGAGATAATAATTCATATACTCCTTTAATTACCACACCTAATGCACCCTTAGTGCCAGCAAAATAAATAAATGTAAAAATCCAAATAAATATTAGATAGATAAGTTTGGGTATTTTTAGACATTGATATTAAGAAATATTAAATTGCTTTTTTGTGATGGTAATTAATCATCATAGATGTCACCATAAAACAGTAAATTAAATCTAAAAATAATAAGTGAGCTAATTCAATTATGGTTTGCTCAATTGGTAAACTATACGCAAAAGTTAATGACTATGCTCAGGATAATTACTACACCAAAAATCAAGGATTAGAAAATAGTCAATGGTATGGTCAAGGGTCAAAAATATTAGGATTAAAAGGTCAAATTTCCACTGAAGATTACAACCGAGCCTATCAAGGAATTGATAATCAAGGAAATGCTTTACGTCAAAGACAATCAGGGAAAAAATTTAATCCAGGTAGAGATATAACTTTATCTGCCCCCAAATCAGTTTCTTTATTAGGCTTAGTCAAAGAAGATAACAAAGTAATTGAAGCTCACCAACAAGCAGTTAAGAAGACTCTGGAATATGTAGAGCAAAACTGCATCTTTACCAGAACAGGAAAAGGAGGCGTTAATCGTCAACAAACGAATAATGCTCTAATTGCTATCTTTCAACATGATGATAACCGCAATCAAGACCCCCAACTTCATAGCCATTGTGTAATTTTCAATCAGACACAAGGAGAAGATGGCAAATGGCGTGCGATGGACAATCGAGAACTATACCAACAGAAGATGACTATTGGTATGGTCTATCATCATGAATTAGGAAGAGAGCTAAAACAGTTAGGATACGAACTAACTTGGAATAAAGATGGCACTTTTGAAGTTTGGGGTTATACTCCAGAACAAATTAAAGCATTTAGCACCAGAAGACAAGAGATAGAAAATGCTGTAGGGAAAGAGGCTAGTGCAGCGCAAAAAGCTCAAGCTTGTACCAATACCCGTAGAAATAAAGTATATAAAGCTGCCGAAGCAAGAGAAGAGATAAAGGAACAATGGCGACAAAGAGCTAAATCCGCAGGTATTAATCATCCCCAACCTAAATATCTCAGTAAACAACAACTTCCCAGCTTAAAGAATCAGCATGAATTAATCAAAGAAGCCATTACTATAACTAGCGAACGTCAAGTAGCTTTTCCCAAACATCTCTTACTCAGAGAACTACTAACCCAATCTCAAGGCAATTTTAATTTAGAGGAATTACAACAGGGGATAAATCAAAATCAAACTTTAGTAAAAACCAATGATGGACGCTTAACAACTTTAGCAGCCATTAACAGAGAAAAACAGATTATCAATCTGGCTCAAAGTGAAATAAATACTCATCCTCCTCTTGCTGAAAGTTTAACTGCTCAAAAACAAGCTAAAGAATTTGGATTAAACAAAGCTCAAACAAATGCTCTGATTAATTTTGTCACCAATAAAAATGGAGTAATACTCTGTCAAGGAGATGCAGGAGTAGGGAAAACCTATACAGTTAAAGCACTAAAGCAAACCATCTCCAATAATATTTCTATGAGGGGTTTAGCTCCTTCTGCTGCTGCTGCCACAGAATTAAAACAAGGAACGAATATTCCCTGTCAAACCTTGGATAGCTATTTAACTACTCCCCTAAAATCTCTACTTGAAAAAGAATTAATAGTTGTAGATGAAGCGGGGATGATTAGCAGTAGCCAAATGCAGACTTTACTAGAAAGAACCAAACAAACTAATTCTCGCTTATTGCTGATTGGCGATACTAAACAACTGGCTGCGGTTCAAGCTGGCTCTCCTTTCAAATTACTTCAAGAACGAACGAAAATACCCACAGTCAGAATTGATGAGAATGTCAGACAACAGAATATCAATCTCAAAGAAGTTGTCGATTTATTAGCAGCAGGAAAAATCGAGCAGGGATACCAACAACTTCAAGCCAATGGCAAGATTAAACAGATGCCGATTGATAGTTTGAGAAACGATGCAGTAGTCCAAGACTATTTGCAACGAGATGAGAAGACACAATCACAAACATTAGTTTTAGCTGGAACTAATACAGAAAAAGAAGCCATAACCATTCAGATACGCAGAGGCTTAATTGAGTCAGGAAAACTGGGTAAGGATTCTCAGCAAATTCAGATATTAAAACCCAAAGACTTAAATCAATTTAGTCTCACTCAAGCCAGTAGTTATGAAGTAGGAGATGTTATTAAATTCCGCAGAAACTCCGCCAAATTTACCAAAGAACTCTACTATCGAGTTGATGAGGTTGACTCTAGGGCAGGTATATTAAAACTCAGAGACCGTTATGGAACTATTCAAAGTTTAAAACTAAATCGCTACAAAGATAGAGAGGTATTTCAATCTCAAACTCGTGAACTGCGTTCTGGCGAACAGATGAAGTTTACTCGCAACCAATATCAGGATAAGCAGAAACAAATTAATGGACAAAGATTTAAGATATTAGGCTTTAAAGATAATGGACAAATAGTAATTCAAACCAAAGGAAAAACTCAAACACTCACTCCAGAATCACTACTCTATTCTGATTATCGCTACGTAGATACGGTTCACAGTAGTCAAGGTAAAACAGCAAACTACTGTATCTATGGTGCTGGTTCTGGTAACTCCCTAACAGTAGGAAAAGAGAGTTTCTATGTAGCTGCTTCTAGAGCTAGACAAGAATTTACTGTTTACACAGCCAACTCTAAAGCTTTGGGTGTTTCCATACAGCAGTCGAGAACCAAGGAAAATGCTCTGCCTTTAGTAACCCAACAGAAACTCACTCCAGAATCATCCAGCCTTTCCAGAAGTTCTGAATTCAAAATACTGGTTGCTGCTAAATATCTGATTGAGCATCAAGGGAAATCTAATCCTCAAAATCCCCAAGAAAAAATCTACCAGTCTTTAGATGGTACAGAAATCAGGCGGGATAAAAGTTATCTCACCATTACTCAGCAAGGAAAGGAATTGAAATTCAATCGAGACAACACTGCAATTACTAATACTTTTTCTCCCACACAAATTAACCATCAAATTAAAGTCAGAACCAACGAGATGCAACAGCATCTCAAACTGACACAAACTAAAGCTCACACTTGGTCAATTAGCCGATGAAGAATCAAAAAACTCAAACCAATAGTTCTCCTCTCGGAGCAATTTTATCACTCGCAGGACTTTTCTTACTCCTATGGGGTATGAACAATCCCCAAGTTGCTCTAATGCTGATGGAAAATCCCAGATTAATCTTGCCCTATTTAGTAGATAAATTTGGACTTCTCAAACTTATTATTGCCACAGCAGGAATAGTCTTCTTATTGTGGTTGATACTCATCAGTTCTAACAGTAATAATGCTCATATTCTAAGAGGCGCAACAGTAATACCCCACAGGAAGCTAAGAGCTACATTAAAAAGACAACCAAAGCTAAAAAACCAGCCTCAACTGCAACTAGCAGGAATGCCAATTCCCGCCCAGTACGAAAATAGAGGATTCTTTGTAGTTGGTTCTCCTGGAAGTGGTAAAACTCAAGCTATTAGTCAGATGGTAGCTATTCTTAAGCAGCGAACTGATTTTCGTGGCATAGTATTTGACCGAGGTGGGGAAATGTTAGGCAAATTCTATGACCCCAAAAAAGATTTAATTTTCAATCCCTTTGATGCTCGTAGTTGTCATTGGACACATTATCATGAGCCAGCTACACCCGAAACCATGGCAGCAGGTCTCATCCCACTACAATCTAATCGAGAGCCTTTTTTCTCTCTCGCTGGAAGAGCTATCCTTGCCGAGTTATTCCGTCAAACTAAAAGCAATCAAGAGTTATTGGAGTTACTGCAAAGTGATATAGCAACATTAAGCTCATTTCTTTCAGGAACTTTAGCTGCGAGATATCTGGAAGAAGAGAAAGTCTCAACTTCTATATTGTCTAATGTAGTCAACTACTGTGAGTTTTACTCATCTCTGATTCAACCTCACAATAAAGCACTGAGTTTTTATGATTGGGGTGCTAGTGATAGTTCGCGATGGATTTTTATTACTTTAAGAGAAAATGATACGGAGTTATTAAAACCTCTGTATAGTCTGGTTTTTGAGTTGATGCTTAAAGGCTTACTTTCTAACGAAAAAAGAAACCGAAAAACTGCTGTTGTGATTGATGAGTTGGGTGCGTTAAATCAATTGCCTAGTTTACATCGCTTACTTAGTGAAAGTCGGAAGTTCTTAGGTTGTCCGATTTTGGGTACTCAAACAGAAGCTCAGATTACTAAAATTTATGGTCGCGAAGATACTAGAATCATCTTACAGGGAATGAAAACTAAGTTGATTTTAAATTGTGCTGACCCTCAAACGGCAGAGATGATGGCGAAGATTATCGGTAAACAAGAATCAGTTTATTTAGCAAGTAATCGCAGTCGCAGTCATCATAAGGGTGGACAAAATAGAACTCTTAGTCAGAATGAACAGTTACGAGAAAGCTATGCTGTTCTTCCTGCTGAATTGCAAGATTTACCCGATTTGAAGGGGTATTTTAAGATTGCTGGTTTGCCTGCTGCTGCGGTTAAAGTAAAGATTAAAAAGTTTCCTGCTTTAACTAAACGTTTTGTTCCTAATAATAAGGTTAATCAAAGTGGAGAAACAGACAGTATTCAACAGCAGTGGGAGAAATTACAGTCTTAAATTAAATCATTTTTTGTAAATCCAAGGTTAGTTTTGCTTTTTCGTTAAGCTGAGACTTTTCCATGTTTTCTATCATTATTTTGATTTTCTGGAAATAATAGAAATCATTATCACTTAGAGACGAATTAATAATTATCCATTGATTTTGAGAATAATTCACCTTCATTAATTCTACTTGATGACTATTGGCTATGATTAGATCTTTATTAGACTTTTCTAAAATATAGTTTTTTCCCGAAATTTTTGAGTTTTTTTGAATCTCCAGTACCTTTTCCACTAATGGAGCAATAAAAGCAACATTCTTATTTTGATTTTTCCCCTCTAATGTAAATATTGTTTTTAAGTTTTCAAGATCTGTATCGCCAAAATAGCTTTCAACAATCCCTTTTTCTATATGTAGAATAGTCGCGTGTTCTTGATTATTAGATAATTTATTTTTTTCCTTTTCTTTATACTTTAGATCTGGCAGTCTTGTTACAGAAAGAATATCATCTAATTTGTAAATTTCATAACGAACTCTAGTTTGAATAACAGTATCATCATCTATGTTTAAATAAAATCTCTTCCCATTTTGATAATAATAGTTTCCATACTTATCAACTAGATCGTTAGCTACGGTAACTAGCTCTTTTTCTAGATTACGAATTTTCAAAAATTGCTCTATACTACAAGAATTATAACGATTTAAATAAGTAATTTGTGCTGTATTTAAATCTTTTATTGGCAAGCCTTTTTTCCTTTCAGGTGAAATATATACATTTTCTAATTTGACTTCAGTAATATTAGTTCTTAAAAAAGTAACTCCATAAACATCACAGTCAGTAATAGTTATCTTTTCTAAAGAAGCTTCATTAAAATTAGATTCTCTAAAATCTATATCATGTAGAGTAGCATTAACTAATTTTGCTTGTTTTAAAATAGCTCTTTGAAAGTTAGATGATAATAAATAGGCTTTTTGAAGATCTGCACCTTTTAAGTTAGCTTCTATAAAATCAGATATGCTAATTTGAGCTTCTTGCAGATTGGCATTTTTGAGATTAGCTCGTTCAAATGATGAATTTTTTATGGTAATTCCTCTTAGGTTTGCTTCTGTTAAATCGGCTTCGTCAAAAATACCTTCATCAAACGTTGCTTTTTCCAAATTAGCTTTAAATAAACTGGCATGTCTAAAAGAAACAACTGTACCTTCTACGCCTGCTAAATTGGCATAATCCAAATTATATCCTTCCAGTTGTGTTAATTCTTCTAATAACAGATCAATACCAGACAACTGAGGGATAACATCAGGATTTCTTTCTCTCCATTTGTTCCATGATCTTCTTCCTTTTTTGAGTATGCCTAAATGTCTTTTGTTAGGAATAAGAGTTTTATTTTCTATCCTTATGCTATCAATATCAATAAGAGGATTTTCAAGCAGTTCCAATAGTTCCTCAAAAGTGATATCGAGAAAAGAAGCAATTTTGGGAAAATATTTTCCGTCTGGAATCTGCTCCCCTTTTTCCCAACGAGCCACAGTTGATTGAATAACTGGAGGCTTAAAAAGCCTCCCAAAATCAGCTTGAGTAAGATTGTTAGTATTTCTAATCCTCCTAATCAGTTCAGCTAAGAGCTTATCTGATGAGGATTGAGTAGATGCGTAAAAGCTTGTCACTGTGCTATTTGGGTCAAAAAACTTATGCTAACAACATTTTACTAGAAAAAATTTTTCATGAATTAAATTTTATTTTTTGTAAAAAAATATGTGTATTATATTTTTAGTGTTTTTTTTTGATAAATATATGCTAGTTTGGATATGAAAATATTTAAAGAGCCGAGGCAAATTGGGTCTCACCGTCCAAGTGAAAAAGTCCCTCCTACTCTCGACTCTCTATTGTCAGCTTTCACTGCGCTATCTTTATTTTACTCGACAGAGAGAAATTTGATTTTGTCAGTAATCTAGCTACTTTTAGAGAGGAGCGTGTGGTTTATATCTCGGCGATACTAAAAGGAGAAAAACCATCTTGATTTTTTTAGCGCAAGAGTCATTACCCGATGGTAATTGGCTCAATAAACACGCTGCTGCAAAATTGTTAGGCATTTCCACTCATACCCTCAAGACTTATCGTAAGAAGTATTGGATTGTGGGAATTCATTTTCAATATTTAAACAGTCGAACCATTCGCTATCACGAGGGTCTTTTGCGAGATTGGTTTGCCAATGTCTCTTATCCTCAAGTTCATCAAAAGGCAATTGAAGCGTATTTAGCTTCTTTGCTTTCAAATCAACCCAAGAAACGAGGTCGTAAGTCTCAATAGATCAATTTCTGCCTCTTCTATCACAAAACATAACTGCCTCCTAAATCTTTCTAGGGGGCGCAGATTCACCACATCTTGTCATCTATTAATCATGTCATCAACAAAAATACAAGGGAAATTTTATCCCCTTCAACACCAAGAATTTCTGAATCTCAATCGAAGTCTCACTCAATCAGAACTTTCAGTCTATCTGTGGCTTAAAACTAACGATCCTTTTGCCGAAAAGTTTATCGAGGCTGATACTCAAGAGATTGCCAATGACTTAGGAATTAGTCGCCGTACTGTTCAAAGAGCTTTAGTTAAATTACAAGAAGAGAAACTTATCGATCTTGTGATTAATAAGTTTAAGTATCGAATGAAATCTAAATCACCCAAAATTGAGGATAAATCTGAAACAGCGACACCCATGTCGCCTGACGACATCAAGATCGCTTCGGCGACACCAGGATCGTCTCAGCGACATCCATGTCGTTCAAACGACACCCATGTCGCCAAAGTGTCATCAGTGTCGCCACCGTCGTCTGAAATCCAGTCTGGGAATAGCTTTCAAATCTCTAAGACTAATAAGACTTATTTAGACTTTAAAGACTCTCTCTCAGAAGAGGAGCGCGAGAATTTTTTTCAGAACAAGAAATCTTTCAGGTTTCCCGTCAACAAATGAGGTCTGATACCGAACATAACAGCGAAATTGCCACTGCTGCTTTTAATCATCTGGACGAAAGTTCTCCCATTTATCCCAC
>JASJDF010000174.1 GCA_030065715.1 Xenococcaceae cyanobacterium MO_188.B19
GCTTATCTGGTGCGAGATCGGATGCTGGATCGGTGGAATGGTACGGCAGAGAGCTACACTAAAAACCGCTCTCGTACTGTATGCTACCTCTCCGCAGAGTTTTTAATGGGACCGCACCTAGGGAATAACCTGCTCAACATGGGAATTTATGACCAGGTGCGACAAGCTATTGAGGAACTGGGACTAGATTTTGAAGAGCTGTTATCACAAGAGGTAGAACCAGGTTTAGGTAATGGAGGACTAGGTAGATTAGCAGCCTGTTACCTCGACTCTCTGGCTACTTTAGAAGTAGCATCGTTAGGCTATGGAATTCGCTACGAATTTGGCATTTTTGAGCAAGAGATATGCAACGGCTGGCAGGCAGAGCGGACAGATAAATGGCTGAGATATGGCAACCCTTGGGAACTCATTCGTCCTGAGTGGTCTATAGAAGTGAAATTTGGCGGTCATACCCAGCCTTATTACGATGAAGAGGGTCACTATCGGGTTGGCTGGGTGCCGAATAGAAAAGTTTTGGGCATTCCCTACGATACCCCCATTCTTGGCTATCAGGTGAATACGGCTAATACGCTGCGTTTGTGGAAAGCCGAGGCGATAGAGTCCTTTGATTTTGAAGTGTTCAACCAGGGTAATTATTACGGTGCGGTAGAAAAAAAGGTCTCTTCCGAGAACTTAACTAAGGTGCTGTATCCCAATGATGAAAAACTTGCTGGTAAACAGCTTCGCTTAGAGCAACAGTTTTTCCTAGTATCTTGTTCTCTACAAGATATGTTCCGCATTTTGGCAGGTCAAGATATTCCCGTTGAGCAATTTCATGAGAAATTTGCGATTCAGTTGAATGATACTCATCCAGCGATCGCTTCCATAGAATTAATGCGACTACTGGTAGATGAACATCGCCTGGATTGGTCATTAGCTTGGGAAATCACTCAGAAAACTCTGGCTTATACTAATCACACCCTGCTGCCAGAGGCTTTAGAAAAGTGGCCATTGCAGTTGTTTGGCAGACTACTACCCCGTCATTTAGAGATTATCTATGAAATCAATTCTCGCTTTTTAGACCTGGTAAGGATGCGGTTTCCCAAAGATGCAGGGCGCATAGAAAGGATGTCTTTGATTGACGAGAGTGGAGAACGTTATGTGCGGATGGCTAACTTAGCCTGCGTGAGTAGCCATAGGATCAATGGCGTTGCCGAGCTCCACAGCGAATTGTTGAAGCAAACGGTTCTCAAAGATTTCTACGAAATGTTTCCTGAAAAGTTTTGCAATGTGACCAATGGCGTAACTCCTCGCCGATGGATTGCCTTGAGTAACCCTCGGCTGACCAAGGCAGTCACTAAGCGAATTGGGTCGGGTTGGTTGAAAAACTTAGAAGAGATACAACAGGTAGAACATTGGGCGAGGGACGCTTCCTTTCAAGAAGAGTGGCGCGAGATTAAACAGTCCCTCAAAAGAGATCTGTCCAACCGCATACACCAGCAATATGGTGTATTGATAGATCCTGCTTCATTGTTTGATGTGCAAGTAAAGCGTATTCACGAGTATAAGCGTCAGCATCTCAATGTTTTGCATATTGTGACACTCTATAGCCAGCTCAAGCAAAATCCTCAGAGGGAAATTACCCCTCGAACCTTTATTTTTGCTGGGAAGGCAGCACCAGGCTATTACATGGCTAAGCTGATAATTAAATTGATCACCTCGGTGGGTCAGATGATTAATCAAGACCCCGATCTACACAATCAGATGCGGGTAATATTCTTGCCTAACTACAATGTGACTAACAGTCAACGGATTTATCCGCTCTCAGATTTGTCGGAACAAATCTCGACTGCCGGCAAGGAGGCTTCAGGAACAGGCAATATGAAGTTTGCGATGAATGGTGCGTTGACAATTGGCACCCTAGATGGAGCGAATGTTGAACTTCGCGATGCTGTAGGCGCAGATAATTTCTTTTTGTTTGGGATGACAGCTGAGGAGGTTAAGAAGCTGAAGTTACAGGGCTATCGCCCGTGGGACATTTATCAGACCAACCCACTACTGAAAGATGCCATCGACTTGATTATTTCGGGGCATTTCTCCCAAGGAGATAGAAACCTATTCAAGCCATTACTAGATAACCTAATGTATTACGATCCATTTATGCTGCTGGCAGATTATCAGTCCTACATTGACTGCCAGCAAAAGGTGAGTGAGGCTTATCGTGACCAGAGACACTGGACAGAAATGTCTATTCTCAACTCGGCGCGGATAGGACGTTTTTCTTCAGATCGTTCGATCCAGGAATACTGCGAGCGTATTTGGAAGATCTCGCCTTCCCCTGTACAATTGGGCGACTATATTCAGATGGATAGTCCATTAGGAGTAAACGAAAAAAGATGTGGCAAAGGAAGGAGTTAAGAATATTTTCAGCAAAGAAACTACCAATAAAAGTAGGGTGGGTAAGCCTTATCTTAACTCAATAACACGTCAGCAGAAATACCCTACTTTCTATGAATAAGATTCTAGAGATTACCACCCTCGATCCCCTAATTCAGTCCCGACATTTTATCTCGACTCTACTCAGGAAATTAACCAAGGATAAGGGGTTAGAAAACCTCATTTCCTTCGAGAGTCTCCCAGAGCAATATCAAATGTCTGCGGTTGTACTTTGGGACTGCTTCTTGGCTTTAAAGATTGAACCACATAAACTGGACGGACGGATATATTTTACTGCTGGCAACTTGAAACGACTAGAGCAGTTTATTAAACGCGTTGAAATTTCCTGGGATTGCCCTTATATTTTGGAAACTTGCTATCAGGCTGCCAAAAAATCCTCATCCTCGTTCCTACTCTGAGATTAATATTAATTTTACTGTTCAATTGATGAGTGCTAAATACTATTACTAGATTTTTGTGGGAAAAGGGGATATGTTGTAAGCTATTAAAATGTTTTATTGAGCCTCAAATTATGTCAACCTTATATGAAAAGCTAGGTGGAGAAAAGACCGTTAAGCTCGTGGTTGAAAAATTTTATGAACGAGTTTTAAAGGATGAGAGGATCAACCACTTCTTCGCTTCGGTGGATATGTTTAAACAGAAAATTCACCAACTTGACTTTCTGACTTATGCTTTTGAAGGTTCGGAACGTTATCGTAGTTCGATGATGAGGGAAGTACATCAGAAGCTAGTTCAAGATCAGGGACTAAGTGAGGAACACTTTGATGCGTTTATTGAAGACTTAGTTGCAACGCTTCAAGAACTAGAAATTGCTCCAGCTCTAATAGAAGAGGCTGTCGGTGTAACTAACTCTATCCAGCATCGCAATGAGGTGCTTAACAAAAGTCCGTTGGGAAAATAAAGTCTATAACTTTCTCTCTAACCAAAGTGTTAGACTTTCGGATCTTTTCGAGAATATAATTCCTGATCAAATTAACGGAGTTTGTCACTCCCTGACCCACTCCGTTAAACTTCCCTCCCGTTTCTTAGATTTGGCAAGTTTCCCTCCTTGAGTTAAAAATCTTGGTAATTGAATCAATTAAACTCTTAGCTCATAGCTGCATGAGAGCGATCATAGAAAGTATTGAAATCGTTGAGAGTTTTACCTTGAATATGGCTATGGTATTTAGGATCAATATCAACACCAATTTCTTGAGCAGCACGAGCCAACATAGATTTTTCGCGATTCAAAACGGATTGATGATGGCGCATTAGTAAAGAACGAGCTTGTGTTTGAATAGACATGACCAGACCTCCTTGCTCTCTTACCATAAATATACCATAGATTCTGTATCAAAATATACTTTTTTATATATTGTAATTTTTTCAACTTTAAGACTACTACTTATATTTTGAGAATAGAATTCCGCCTAAACCGCGTCTAAATTTTTTTCTCCTGTCCGAATACGAACAACCTCTGTTACGGGAGAAACAAAAATTTTCCCATCGCCAATTTCCCCTGTACGAACAGCAGCGATAATTTGAGCTATGATCCTATCTGCCTGCTCATCTTTGACCACGATTTCAACTTGGATTTTTTGGAGCAGTTCGACAGTATATTCTGAACCTCGATAACGCTCTGTTTGTCCTTTTTGACGACCGAAACCTCGTACCTCAGAAACAGTTATCCCCATTACTCCCACTTTGACTAGAGCAATCTTCAATTCATCTAATTTAAAAGGTCTAATAATAGCCTGTATTTTTTTCAATGGGTAACTCCTCTCTTAACCATAAAAGCTTTCGAGTTATGAAATTAATTAAAAACTCATAAACATAACAGTTTAGTCTAAAGTAATATTTTAATTAGCTACTATTGCTACCTAACTTAAAATATTTCTTCCTTAAACTTTTGGTAGAACCTTATAGCGATCGCTGTCATCTTGGCTGCATCTTCATCTACATTGATTAATCGCCTTATCTCACCGTATCAATCAGATGTTCAGGTAAAGGTCGATATTCGGCAAACTCCATCGAGAAAGTAGCCATACCTTGAGAAAGCGATCGCAATTCAGTAGAATAGCCAAACATCTCTGCTAGAGGCACTTCAGCACGAACAATCTCGAAATTGTCTCTAGTTGATGAACCAAGTAATAAAGCACGACGAGAAATTAATTTGCCTTGGATTTTACCTAAAAACTCCCTAGGAGTTTCTATTTCCAAGAGCATCATCGGTTCGAGAATAGTAGGTTTAGCAGCAGCAAATCCCTGTTCAAAGCCATTTCTAGCAGCAATCCGAAATGCCATTTCTGAAGAATGGCTCGGATCGAAAGTACCACCTTCCAGGATTACTTTGACCCCTGTAATGGGATAGCCTTTAAGCCAACCCGTATTGATCGCATCGCGAAATCCCTGTTCGCAAGCTGCAATAAACTGAATCGGAATTTCCTTATTTTTGATCTGATTGATCAACAAAAAGCGTTGCGAATCGGGTTCTATGCGTCCTCTAACTTGAGCATATTGTTCTGTTTTGCCAATTTGTTGTTGCACAGTGTAATCAAAAGTGGCAGGTTGAGTAATAGTTTCTCGGTAAGCAACGGCTGGCGCACCGATATAAGCGTCGGCGTGATACTCCCGTTTCATCCTTTCTAAATAGATATCTAGATGCAGTTCTCCCATACCCGAAATTAGGGTTTTATTGGATTCAGAATCGGTAGTAACGTGCAAAGTCGGGTCTTCTTTGACAAAGTGGCTCAAAGCTTTCGTAATGCGATCGCTGTCTTCGGCATTTTCTGGGGTAATGGCTAGAGTCATGACAGGTTCGGGGGTAAATATCCCTTCCAGAGAAAGGTTCGTACCTAGAGAACAAAGGGTATCCCCAGAAGCACACTCAATACCCATCAAACCGACAATCTCTCCCGCTCTCGCTGATTCTAATTCTTGCCGTTTCTCTACTTCAATTCTGACTAAACGGCGCACACGGATCTTTTGCTGAGTACGAGTATTAATCAGGCGATCGCCTTTATGTAATGTCCCTGCATATATACGAGTATAAGTAAGCTGCCCAAACTCATCATCAATGAGCTTAAACGCCAAGGCAACTAGGGGACTTTCAGCTTTGGGAGCAACTTTAACTTCTTCTTTGGTAGAAATATTGGTAGCTGTAACTAATTCTCTTTCTACGGGCGAAGGCAAATAAAGAGAGACTGCATGGAGTAAGTTTTGGATGCCTTTATTTTTCAGTGCCGATCCTAACAGTACAGGAGTGAATTCTCGGCTTAGAGTTCCCTGACGAATCGTATCCCAGATCAGTTGGGTCGGTATTTCCGATTCTGCCAGTATTTGCTCCATCATTTCTTCAGAAAGAATAGAGACACGATCTAATAATTCTTCTCTAGCTGTTTGTGCTTCTTGTTGTAAATGTGCAGGAATTGGTTTAACTACAAGCTGTTCGCCGTTATCTCCTTCATAATAATTAGCCTGCATCTCAATTAAATCGATAACTCCCTCAAAGTTAGCTTCGGCACCGATGGGATATTGCAATAGTAGGGGATTTAAGCTCAATTTTTCCTTTAAAGCTGCCACTATCCGAAAAGGATTTGCCCCAATGCGATCAAGTTTATTGATAAAAGCAATCCTGGGAATACGGTAACGCTTCATTTGCCTATCTACCGTAAAAGACTGGGACTGTAGCCCAGCTACTCCACACAGCACCATAATTGCCCCATCTAAAACTCGCAGCGATCGCTCAACTTCGATAGTAAAATCTACATGACCAGGAGTATCAATTAGGTTAATTTGGGTATCATGCCAAAAACAGGTGGTTGCAGCGGAAGTAATAGTAATACCTTTTTCTTTTTCCAACTCCATGTAATCCATCGTTGCACCTTCTTCATCCCCCTTAATTTCGTGCATCTGATGGATTTTGCCTGTGTAAAAGAGCATACGCTCGGAAATAGTAGTTTTACCCGCATCAATATGGGCGGAAATACCAATGTTACGAACCTGTTGGCAAGAAATCATAGCAGTCTCAAGAAACTAAGATTAACGATTGATTTGAACTAAGTGAAAAAAATTAGAGTCTTCAAAAATTGGGAATTCGGGATTTTAAATTGGGAATTTACGCCATTAATATCAAATCACGCTAAATATGCTAAAAATCAATCGACCTGTAAGCGTGTCTCTGTGTCAATCATCTACACTAGAGCAAGCTTAAAGGGAAATGATATAAATGTCAGGCTACTATACAATCTCCAAAACAAGTGCAACAGAAATAACATATAAACGGAAAAGATGAGGATGTCGTGTGGAGAAGCAATATTTTAAGCTTTATTGGTAATTGCCAAGCACAATACCATTTTATTGATAGGATCGAAGTGTAAAGAGTTTTGCAAGGTATAAATTATGAGTAAATTTGCCGTTGCAGTTATTAATGGATCTCAAGCACGTTTTTTCATCTTAGATTCCACAGCATCATCGGAATATGAATCTGGACCCAATTTGATCGAACATGAAGGTTTATCTGATTCTACGAGAGAACTTCACGGTCAAGAGCTTTGGGCAAATACCAAAACTGGACGAAACCGAGGCACAAATGGTCAAGCTCATAGCTATGATGACCATCGCCAAAAACATGAGATCGAATTTGAAAAAAGGTTTGCTAATAAGATTAACAGTGTAATGCTAAATTTTATTCAAACTCATCAGGCAAGACAACTGATCCTAGTAGCAGAACCAAAGATTCTCGGTATGATGCGAGAAGCTATGACTGACAATTTATTTAAAACCCTCAGAATTCATGAAGTCGCTAAAGATATCTGTCATTTGAAATTAAACCAAATCCATAATTATCTAGCGAAAAAGGACCTATTACCAGCTTGCAAAAAAGTTTATTCTCGATAATGGAGTAAAACTTCTTGAGCAGCATTTTGATAACTAAACATTCTCTGAGGCGCAAGCCCTGCGCCCCAACTAACTAATCAGTTTGTTTCTCAACTCGCCAACCTATCTGTGCCCCAATTTTCCCCACTTTAATAAATGCCCAACTACCTCTATGGTAAGTAGTTTCGTCATGGTTGCAATGGGGCTTGATCCCGATTAAATGTTCCACTTCATCAGTAGTCAATATCCAGTTAGCAACTTCTGCTTTTTCTAAAACATCCATATACCATAGAGGATTGTATGGTTGCAATCGAGCAGCTATAGTTTTTTCTAAACATACCAAAGAATCCGCGATCGCTTGTAGCTGTTGTTTCAATGGTACTTCTTGATCAATATCAGGGGCAGATACTACAGATTTTTCTGTTTCTTCAGTAACTTTTACTGGCTCTGTTTCAACCTTAGCTGATTCTGACTCTATGGAAGATTTTTCTGGTTCTGAATCAGTTGGTTGAGTATAGCTAACAGATTGATTTGCTGGCGTAGTATCTTCATCAAACCAAGGATCGGGAGCAATTTCTTTTTTAAAAGTTGGTTTAAATTCATGTTTTTGAAGCCAGGTGCGATTTAAATCTGTTGCCAAATTAAACAAAAAATTCGCTGTTGATTCATTTCCTTCCGCTGCTATCTGACGAGCAACTTCTTTCATTACCTTAACTAATTCCGGGTTGATTAAATCTTGATGAGCTTCTAATATTGATTCTTCATCACCTTCAGGACAATCTAGTAAGGCTTTGATCAGTTCTATATAGGCTTCGGTTTTATCAGTGTCATTTTGAGCAAGAGGAGTGTTCTCTGTCAAAATGTGGTGCAATTTACCCGCCCAGTTGTGGAGATACTTAGCTGCTTTGATATTGCCTTCGATAGCTAGATGATTGGCAACTTGTTCCATTATTTCTACTAATTTGCCATTCACTAGTCCCTCATTTTGTCTGAGTAGTATCCATTCTTCTCCTCTGGGACAACTTAATAGCTCTTGAATTAAATTAAGATAAGCTTTGAGATCATGTTGGTTCATCTCTTCAATACCCATAATATTTATTGTGCATATCTCTAATATTGAAGAAATAAGTTGAAAAACTTGTGAGAATTACTATATAAAAAGCAATTTTGTTGCAAAAAGTTGTAATAAGCTCTTAGGTATTACCTTTCAGCTTCTGGAAGTGCAGAAAAGTCTGGTTGCCAACTCCAATTGGGTTATTGGCTTTCTTTAATAATGGTTGTAAAGCTTTTGCAACGTGATTGGCTAAAATTCCTTGTCCTTTGGCATTGGGATGGATAATATCTTGTTGTCTGTGTTTACGATTGTCAATAATTCCTTTTAGTACTTGAGGAATCAAATAAGAACCTGTTTCTTCAGCAACCTCTAGTTAAGACAGATTGATTGTAGGGAAGTTTTGCCAAACTTCTCTACCGAGATTTATTTGTCTTGGGTATTTTCTAAATTGATCTAAAATTATTTATTTTTCATCCCAATAAAAACGATAAAAAAGATATTCATTTTGGAAATCGTGCCGATCTAAGACATGATGAATAAACTTTTCATCTATTAAACGCTGACCTAGTTTTATAGCTTGTTCGGTAGATAAATTTAGATTTTCGACTATCCATTCCACTGCTTCACTGCCAATAAAGCAGTTAGGATAAATTCTTAACTTATAACGACGATTTTTAATTTTAATCCCTCCAATATTACGCATTTTTTCGATTACTTTTTCAATCTCAATATTCGCAATAATATCTTTGGGTTCAGTATATTCTTCAAGACAAGCAGATATTTCTTTTAATAACGTATTTAATTCAATATTTTGATCGATAAATTGTAGTAAAGTTTTTTTAAATTGTTTAGATTGTTCTACATCGGGGATTTGAGATGCTAAAATTCCTATAAATTCTTGACAATTAATATTAGGATTTTCAGACAATGTTGTATCACATAGAAAATTACCAAAAACTCCAATTGACTGAGACAGTAGTTTTTTGCAAAGATTAATAAAATCTAATACAATGTTGATATTTAAACTTGATTTATTGACTTCGGTTGCTGATAAAGTATTATTTTGTAGTAAAGGTTTAGATATATTTTCATCAGATTCTAAATTTACCTTTATGGGATTTTTTATTATTTTTTCTTCTTTCCATAACTGAAAATAATATCTTTCTTGTACCACTAAGCAATAACTACCAGAATGTTTTTTAAAATACGATTTGCAGTATTCAAGAGCCAATTTTTTCTTATCCAATGCAAATACTGGACCTTGTGTTAAGATTCTATCTTGGTATATTTTTTGTGTTCTATTTTGACCCAAAGTTGTTTGTTTATTAAAATCTTCAGCAGAAATTATATTCATTGCTTTATCATTTCTCAACCTAATTATTAGTGTAGATGAATCTCAAAGGATATAACACTACTAATATTTGTAATATCTCAAAAACTTTTGATAATCTAAAATATACTAAAGTGCATAGAAATTTAAAGCTTTCATTAATTAGTATATTTGTCTTTGTTTTTTAAAGTCAGGCATAAAAAAAGATATGATACTGCTTACACTTGCGGTTTTCTAAAAGCTTTTAATAAACTAGAATCTGTTAAAGTTTATGGAAATTTAGAGCATTCTTCAGAATTGACATTAGAAGATGTTGGAGCATTTGAACATTTTTTTCTTTATCATAATTTAGATAGAAATGAGGCGTGTCTTCATTTTACTTATGCTTATGGCTAAAATTTTGTAAAAATCATGTATTAGCATCAGGAATAGAACCACAGCCAGGAAAATTATCAGGAATTCGCGGATGGGATTGATTGATAGGATAAGCAGTTAAAATTACCTTGCCATCTTC
>JASJDF010000175.1 GCA_030065715.1 Xenococcaceae cyanobacterium MO_188.B19
TTCCTCAATAAAGTATCTGAATATCGCAATCTTCCAGCCAAAAAAGTCCGCGAAATCGCTCAAGGTAGGGTTTGGTCTGGTAAAGAAGCAGTCAAAATTGGTTTAGTAGATCAAATCGGCGGTTTAGAAACAGCGATCGCATATGCAGCAGAGGAAGCAAAATTAGATAAAGATTGGCAAATAGAGGAGTATCCCCAACGACGTAATTGGGAAAATGAACTCCTTCAACGCTTTACTACCGAACAAACCATTAATAATCAGGACAAAATTACTATGGAGCTAATGAAGCTCAAAGAAGAATTAGCCGTATTCCAAACTTTAAATGACCCTCGAAATATCTACGCCAGAATGTTCTTTGAGTTCTTAATTGACTAGAAACTAGGCAAGAGACAAACATCTAGCCAATTAGTAAATACTTCAATGGTTCTCCTATAGTCTTGCACAATAGTGGTTTTGACCATATAGCTATTAGCTCCGTATTGATAACAGTAGTTAACGTCATTTGGGTCTTCGGAACTCGAAAGTATTATGGTGGGAATTATTTTCAGAGTCGGATCTTGTTTAATAATTCTGAGACATTCTTTTCCTCCCATACCAGGTAAATTGAGATCCAGTAAGATAGCAGCAGGAAGGGAGTTCGGTAAAAGCTCTTGATAAGAACCTCTACGATATAAAAAGTCTAGAGCTTCATCACCATTGACAACATGATGAATCGGATAAACAAAGTTAAGATGCTTCAAGGTTTTCGCTAATAGTGCAAAATCAGTCCTGCTGTCTTCAACAATGAGTATGGGTCGGAGTTCTCGGGACAACATTGAGTTTTATTTTTTTAATTAAATAGCCAACAAACATTACAAGTGTCTGCGTAATATTACCCGCATTCTACGTGATTATACCCAGGTTTAACTCAATTAACCTGTAATTTTAGCTTCATATTAATTTACACAGGATTTTCTTGTTGTTTGCAGGAATATTAGTTATCTAACACTAAAGTCATTTATAGTCCATGACTTTAGTATGTTTTTTTGATGAAGACATTTCTTGTTGTTAGAAAATAGTTCAAGATTTCTTTACAATTTTTGTCTACACACGGTAGTATAATTGTCTACAAGATAATACTGATTATATTAATAAAAGACTTTAAATTAATTTCTCTTAAAATGACTTTTAAAAAAACTTATCTCAGTTGTTCAAGCTTAGTTTTATATGTTTGCTTGGCGGGAATTTTGTTATTGCAAAGCAATTATCGTAGCAAAATAATATCTAAAAGTAAAAAAACTAATTTCTTGCAAGAAGAACAACGATTAAACTCTCGAATTAATCTCCAACAAATTATCCCTACTTTTGGCTTTGATAATCTTAAAGCTGATAAATTATTTTTAAGTTTTATTCAATACTTTGGAGATAAGTCAGCAAGAGAAGAAACGGGCTATACTTTAACGCCAAAATATTTTGCAACTCTGATGAAGTATGATACTAACTTTGTTGATGCTTATTTGACTATGGCTAATGCCAATACTATGTATGCGGGTCAGCCTGAAAAAACCATTAGTTTTATTGAGGAACTTTTAGACTATTCAACTGTAAAAAGTGATTCTGAGCTATATTCTTTATTATGGCTTTATAAAGCTTACGATGAATTATTATTTTTGGGGGATATTAAAGCAGCAGAATTTTCTTATAATCAAGCCAAGCAATTGCTCTCCCAACATCAACAAAATTCTCAAAAAGTCATCAATTCTATATATTTTCCTAACACTCAATCTTTAAATAAAAACTCTGATATTATTCAAGCCCAAATTACTGCTTGGTCAACTGTATTACCCCATGTGAGAGATACAGCAAATAAACAAAAAATAATAACCAGAATTAGCAATTTGAAAACTGAACTTGGTAATCTTCAAGTTGCAGAAAATAAATAAAATATTAAATATTCAAAATAGCTTAATCGTAAATTAAAAGTAACAGCTGGTGAAAAATAGTGAAATAGAAAGAGTTGCTCCAGTAAAGCTTTTTCAAAAAAGTTGGCTGATTTGGTTCTTGCTGGGCTTGGTACTCACCGTTGGCATACTGCCAGTGCATTCAGGCGCATTGAGACAATCGGAGTCACTGCTGCCAGTACAGCTAGTGCAGCAGGGAAAAAAACATTACGATACCGAACAGTTTCAGAAGGCTGTCGAAGATTTGCAGGAGGCAGTAAAAGCCTTTGAGAATAGGGGAGATAAACTGAACCAAGCCATAACTTTGAGCAACCTCTCCTTGGCTTACCAGCAACTCGGAGAGTTTCTTGAGGCAGAAACAGCGATCGCTAAAACTTGGCAACTGCTGGGATTTAAACACTCAGAGGGAATATCTGCAATTCCTCCCCAGCAATTAAAAATACTAGCTCCAGCCCTAAATATTCACGGTCGTCTAGAGTACATCAGAGGGAAACCTATTGAGCAATTTACCGAGGCACTTCAAGAGCAGCGAGAGGTCGCTCTCCATAATTTACCTCCAAGTAGAACCAAGGTCTATGCTCAAATTAACTTAGCCCATAATAGGGCTTGTCTGCGCCAGAAGCTGAACTTATTTAATTTGTCTTGCATATTTTTGCCCACCCTATAAGGCTAATTACTACCTACTACCTACCTACTACCGATTATTCCACTCAGAAGCAGCATCTTTGACGGCTTGTTCTACAGTTTTTTCTCCTAACATAGCTGCTTGTAAGTTTTCATAAATAGTTTTTTGTAACATCTGCAAATTATCCATGGCAGGAATTAATACTTCTGCATCTTTAAGTTGCAGCGCACTAACTTTTCTCGCTTCTTGTAAGGGTGTAGTGCTGGTTTCTTGCTCAAGACTGGCAATGTATTGTTGAACTGCTTCTTTGGTCGAAGGAAGTACATTGGCTTGTTGAGCAAATTCTAGTTGATTTTTGGTGTTGGTAATGTAGAGAGCATATTGTAATGCTTCGTCTGGCTTCTCAGTATTGCGAGGAATGGCTAAATTCATTACTGCAACGTTTTTTTTGCCTGTTTTTCCCGTAATTTGGGGAGCAGCAGCCGAAACTTCAGCAATAGTCGGAGCATTATTAGAAATTGCTGATAAAAACTCTGCTCCCGAAGATAGTAAGGCGGTTTCTCCTGCTTGATACAATTCCACCCCATAACGATGTCCTTGAGTCAGCACTTCTGGGGGTAATAATTTCTCCTGGTACAATTCCACCCAGTAGCGGAAGGCTGCAATTCCTTGTGGAGTGTCAAAGGCTGCTTTTCCAGATTCATCAATTAATTTAACTCCCATCTGTACCATAGATTCTAAGACTTCTCCTGAGTCTCCAGGAACAAAGGTAATGAAAAAAGCGTATTTTCCTGTTTTACTTTTAACTTCTTTGGCAACTTGTTTTAATTCGACATAAGTTTCGGGAGATTTAGTAATACCTGCTTCTTGGAGTAATTGTTGATTATAAATGGTGACTCTAGTGGTGAGATACCAAGGAAGTCCGAAAATATCTTGCTCACATCGATTTTCTTGGCATATTTCAATACTACTAGCTTGCCAAATATTGGGCAGATAGATAGCTTTTGCTTCTGGGGTAATAACTTCATCTAAGTCGAGCCAAGCATTACGAGATGCTAATTGAGAGGCAAAATTGGGATTGAGATTAACTAAATCAGGAGCAGTATTAGCAGAGATGGCAGTTAAGATTTTACTTTCCATCGCTGACCAAGGTATATCAATCCAACGTATTTTAACATCTTGATTTTCAGTTTGAAAACTGCTGTTCAAATCAGCAAAGTACTGATTGAATTTTGGTGCTAACTGCATTGTCCAAAACTCTAATTCTTCTGAGGATTTATTGGAGTTGTTAGCACCACAACCAGCAATTAAACCCAGGGTTAATGTTATAGAAACTAACATTTTTAATTTTTTCATCAGAAATTTGTAATTCATAAAATTCTTGTTAATCCCAATTGCAGATCAAGTAGTTAAAGGAAATTACATTAATTAGATAGTTGAGAGAGAGTAGGCAATTAGCTACGGCTAAGGAACTTATTACACTCTCAGATTCCAAAAGTAAACTTACAGAGACTTTGTTTTAAGATTAACTGCTACTACGTAATTGTAACTATATTTTTCATCAATAATACCTATTTTTTCCGTGAAAGCACTTATCTTTAAAATTAATTTTAGCAGCTACAATATCGTACATAATCGGTTAACATTGAAATCCAATTCAAAACTAGAAAAAATATGCTTAACTCACAATATAGATTTTGACAAGGAAGAATACTCTAGTCAGGAAGCTGATTAATGGCTCCTGTTGACCAGGGATAAAAACAAGCAAACCAACTATTTCTTGAAATTAATTGCATTAACTTCCAACAAAACTGTGATTAATCTTTGATGAACAAAATGAATCAATTAAACTCAGTGAACTATCATCCTTTAAGGATAGGAACATCTTATGCTCGATAAATTGACCAATATATTTGGCTCACCTACTGACGCGGTGGGAATAGAAATTAATCCTCAACAAATTAATATTGCTCAGATTGTCAAACAAGGACAACAATACAAACTGGTAAAAAATGTTTCTGCTCTAATCCCTGAAGGAGTTTATGAAGAAGGTCAGATTGTTGATTCTCTTACTTTATCAGAGTTGATCAAAGATACTCTTAAACAAAATCGGATTAATGCCAAGGAAGTAATTACTGGGGTACCGATGCGAGAAGCAATCATTCGGATGATTCCTGTACCAGCAGAATTGGATGAAGAAGAACTCAAAGACATGATCATGGTTCATGAAGCAGGGATGTATTTACCCTATCCCAGAGAAGAGGTGGATTTGGACTATGCTAAATTGGGCTACTTTATGGATGAAGATGGCATCGAGAAAGTAAACGTGCTTTTGGTGGCTACCAGAAGGGAAGTCACTGACCTATATTTAGAAATATTTGAACAAGCGGAACTAAAAATCAGGGTTTTAGAAATCAACAGTTTTGCTTTGATTAGAACTATTAAAGAACAACTACGTCAGTTTGGGGCAAGAGAAGCTGTAGTTTTGGTTGATATTGAATTTGATAGTACAGAAATCGCCATTATTGTTGAAGGAGTGCCACAATTTTCTCGTACTGTTCCTATTGGAACCTATCAAATGCGCTCTGCTTTATCTCAGGCGATGGGCTTGCCAGCTTCTTCTGATACAGACTTATTACGAGAAATGACTTTGATGCCGACGGTTGGAGATGGAGATAATACAGGTGCATCCCAGATTAACCCTGGACTATCCGCATTACTAAAAGTTGTGGGAGAGTTGATCGAAGAATTGGGACGCTCAATTAATTTTTATCTCAATCAAAGTGAAGATTTGGAAGTTGCTCAACTGTTGTTGGCGGGTCCAGGAGCAGCAATTGAAAGTATTGATGACTTTTTTACTCAAAGACTAAATTTACCAGCTATACAAGTCGATCCCATTACAGCTTTAGCTTTAGAAACTAGTGGGGATATATCCCCTGAAGAGCGTTCGGGATTAGGTATCGCTCTGGGTTTAGGAATGCGGGAGGCATAATCTGATGTATAGCTTAGATATTAATTTTCTAAAAGATCGGGGTTTAGATACTCCAGTAGCAACGGATTCTAAATCAGTTGCTAGTTCGAGTGCTCTAGGGGATAAGCTGCCATTAATTGGAGGTGGAATATTAGCATTTATTTTGCCAGCAATGATGTTTCTTTATGCTCAAAGTTTTGATACCAAAAAAGCAGATTCAGAGCAAGAAATTAAGAACATTGACGCAGAAATAGCCAAGATACAAGGACAGGGGAAAAGCTTTGAAGAGTTAGAAGCGCAAGTTAAAAAGGCTAGTGGAGAAACCGAAGCTTTAGTTAGTGTGTTTAGTAAAATTCGTCCTTGGTCAGCTATTTTAAAAGAAATAGGCGATCGCACACCTCCAGGAGTCCAAATTAGTTCGATTAAACAAAATGGAACAGGGGATAATATTTCGATCAAAATTGATGGTACAGCCCGTTCTTTTACGGCAGTTAATGATTTTGTTTTATTCTTACAAAATTCTAATTTTTTTGATACTAACAAAATAATTTTAGGGACAACTAATTTGGCTGGAATACCTATTGATATCGAAAATAAAAAAGACTTCTCACAAAATATAAGTATCAATATTCCTGAAGGAGTGAAATATAGCATTACAGCTAAGTTAGCTAATATGCCAACTTCTGTCTTAGTTAAAGAACTTAATAAAAAAGGTTCTGTCGGATTGCTGACTAGATTGAAAACCTTAGAAAGTAAAGGAGTAAAAACCAAATGACATTTACTGGTGATTTTCTTGATGAGGAAGGTTTAGAGGACGATTATCCGTCGGCTTTTGGTATTACTTTCACTCCCGTAGTTAGTGGCATTGCTTTAGCTATTCTGGGCATTGTTGGTGCTGTTTATATTTTTATGAATATGGTTGCTCCAGCACAAGAAGGTTATAACAGTGCTGAAAAACAAAAAGAAGAAAAACTAGCTCAACTAAATCAAATTAAAGGTAAGGATTATCCTCAAAAAATTTCAAATCTCAACTCTCAATTAGAAACAGAAAAAGCCTTGAAATCTAGGGTAACATCTATGTTTACCAATCAAGATGACCTAGAAACTTTGCTAATTGATTTTAGTAACTTTATTGCTGCTAATCGAGGAATATTAGTCAAATATAGTCCAGATAAAGATATTACTATTATCAATGATAATTATTTAGGAGAAAATGTTAAAGGCAAATTAAAGAAAAAGGGAATTTCTGTTCAAATCAAAGGAACTTATTCTCAGACTCAAGCTATTATTAATAATCTAGAAAAATTACAACCATTATTAATAATAAAAAACTATGAATCCAAAGTCACAGAAAAACCCACGGCAGTTTTAACCAGTAATCGTAGAAAACTGGTACCCAAAAATCCAGCAATTTTAACCACGGACTTAAAAATAGACGCTATTTTACCCTTAAGTCAAAAAGAACTAGAAGCAGCACAAAAAGCTGCTAAACAAGCATCGCAATCTAAGAAAAAGTAATTATTGATATTGAGGAATTAACCGTGAAAAAATATTACCGTTCTCTGAGCTTGTTAACTGGAAGTTTTGCATTTTTACTGACAGCATTACCTACCCTGGCAGCAACACAAAAAATTACAGGAGTTGAGATAGATTACACTTTAAATCAGGGAGTAAAACTAAAGTTAGAAACTAATAGCAAAGAGCAAAATATTGGTTCATTTCTATCTATAATAGATAAAAATAACCTGGAAACTACATTGATCAATGGAAAATTAGAACTTCCTCAAGGCAAAACTTTTAGCAAAATT
Organism: Xenococcaceae cyanobacterium MO_188.B19; assembly: GCA_030065715.1. Taxonomy (GTDB): domain Bacteria; phylum Cyanobacteriota; class Cyanobacteriia; order Cyanobacteriales; family Xenococcaceae; genus JASJCP01. Next base: position 7,345 of record JASJDF010000175.1, read on the forward strand.
AATCCTGCTCCAGGTATTGCTAAAATTTCTCTTTATCAGGTTGATGAAAATCATACTAAGATTGCGATTACTACCAAATCAAAAATTAGCTTAGAACCCAACTTACAAAAGGAAGGTACAGAATTAATTTTGAATTTAAATCTGGCACGACAGAAAAATTCTATTCTGAATAAAATTCCTATAGTGTCAGACTTAAAAAATCTCAAGCAAAACTTTGATAAGTTCTTAGTAGCTCAAAGGAATAAAGACGAACCAAAATCTGAATTAAACATCAAGAGTGAATCATTCAATAATGAGGTTTTAGTCCCAAATCCTGAAATTATCATTAGTAATGATGCAGTAGAATATAATAACAATCTGCAACAAAACTATTCCCAACAACCCTATTTACCCAGAGCAGTTGCACCACCAGTAGGAGATATTGCAGTATCCAACATTAGTACTTTTCCTGATACTATTCAACTGGGGTCTAATGCACTTGTACCTCGGTTAGTACTAAGAGATGCTCCTGTAAGAGAAGTATTATCCCTTTTAGCCAGACAAGCTGGTTTAAATATAGTTTTTGCTGTTGAAGAAGAAGAGAAAGGAAGAAGCAGAAGAGGACAGGAGGAAGAAACAGTTGAAGGTCCTACTGTATCCTTGGACTTAGAAAATCAATCTGTACAAGAAGTATTCGACTCTATTTTGCTGATTTCTGGATTAAATGCCAGCCGTCGGGGGAATATCATCTATGTTGGTGAAAAATTACCAGCTCAAGCTCGTAATCTTATTAGTCGCACCCTCAGACTCAATCAAGTAAGAGCTGAAAATGCAGCTCTGTTTCTAGCGAGTCAAGGGGCGCAAGGACAAAGGCTGACAACAGAAGTAGAAGAAACCGTCGATCCTGAAACTGGTAGAGTGGTACAGCGTAAAGAACTTCCTGCTACCTTACAAGACTTGGGAGGTGTTGATCAAGAGGAAGAAGATAATACTAGAGCTTTATTGCTTAAAGGATTACAAGTATCTACTGACGACAGACTTAATTCTATTACTCTTGTAGGAGAGCCTCGCAGAGTGGAGATGGCTACAGCCTTTTTAACTCAATTGGACGCACGTCGTCGTCAAGTTGCAGTTAATGTTAAAGTGATTGATATTAATCTCAATAATGAAGAGTTCTTCAACAGCAGCTTTTCTTTTGGAGTCAACGATACTTTCGTTACTCAAGATGGCGGTACAGCAATAATCAACTTTGGTGATACTCAACCTGCCAATGCAGCACAGAGCAGAATTAGTGTTCCATCTCCTCCTGTAATACCTTCACCTGGTCTCGACGATGCTTTCCAATTTCCCAGAAAATTTCTGCTGAACTTAGAAGCTGAAATCACTAGTCGTAATGCGAAAATCTTAACTGATCCTACTTTAGTTGTTCAAGAAGGACAACAAGCTACAGTTAAACTGGCGCAAAATGTTGTTGAAAGCATCAGAACTGAGGTTGATGGCGATAGTGGCACAAGAACTATTACTCCTGTACTTGCGGAAGCTGGTTTAATTGTTACTGTCAATGTGGAAAGAATTGATGATAATGGTTTTGTTGCTCTGTCTGTCAGTCCTACCATAAGTGCTGTTGGCGATACCCAAATATTTGAAAGTGGTGATGGTGCAAGTAATGAGCTTAATCTTCTTACTAAAAGAGAAATAAGTTCTGGGTTAATTCGTCTACGAGATAATCAGACTCTAATCTTATCGGGAATTATTCAAGACCAAGAACGCAATACAGTCTCAAAAGTACCAATTTTAGGAGATATTCCTTTACTAGGTGCTCTCTTTAGACAGACAAATAAAGATAATGAACGAGCAGAAGTGGTTGTTTTGCTAACTCCCCAAATAATAGATGAACAATCTAACTTTGGCTATGACTATACTCCTGGTAAAGCTACCAGAGATATGTTGCGTCGTGGTGGTTTAAAACTTCCTGGCACTCCTTAAATTTGATTTTAACTGTCTCCCATAATTGTGAGATAAGCTAAAACGCATTTTAAATGCGTTTTAGCAAGTCAGAAGTCAGAAGTCCTAAAGGATACACCTTCGGATATCAGAAGTCAGAAGGGATATAGATTACAGCTTTTTCTTTTGATTTCAAAATACCCAATTTAAATGGGAAATAGCTTAGAAGAATCTCAATCAGCCGAAAGCAAAGCAGATTTTATCCATAAAATGAATATTTCTTTAAAAGAAGCAAGAGAGACAAATTATTGGTTAAGGTTACTTGTGGCTACTGAAGAAAATCTTGAACAAAGATTATTACCATTACTTGATGAATCTAATCAATTAATATCGATTATTCATACAATTATTAAAAATAGTAAAGCTAAAAATTAATTCTGAATTCTGAATTCTTAATTCTGCATTAGAACTCTTGCAAAAGTTTTTCGTGGTATGATAGGATGTTTTGTGATTTTTTCTTAGGGCGATCGCTACGAACTAAAAAGTTGCTCAAATTGGTACAAAAGTTTTTTATGATAGTGTAAAAAGTTGAATTTTTGATTAATTAAAAATGAAATATTGGCAAGCTAAAAAACTGTCAGCAAGTAAATTTAAACGGAAAACAGGAGTAAAAAAAAACTTTTCAATTGATGGTTCGCATAGTTAGAGATCAGGAGAAACAAAAGAAGAAATCTGGTCGTCCTCCCCAATTAAGAATTGAAGATCAAATTTTATTAACTCTTCAGTATTTAAGAGAATATAGAACTTATTATCATATAGGAATTGAAAAGTAATCAAATCATATGTTTAGCTCACTCTAAAGGGAAAACACATGATTTTAAACTGTTTAAAAATAGTCGGACAAAATTTCATAAATACCTGAAAGTAATAG
>JASJDF010000176.1 GCA_030065715.1 Xenococcaceae cyanobacterium MO_188.B19
CCAGAATAACTACTACGTTAAACAAACCAGTGATCTGGGATAAAAGATTATTTTTCCTTGAATCATGAATACAAAAGTACTTTTATCTTAATCTTTCAAGTGTTTAATTTTTTTGATAGCTCATATATGGAACTGCTGAATTTAGATTCTTCTCTGTTGGAGAATCTTTTTCATTAGGTTGTAATTTTAATCGAGCATAATCCAAGACCAAAAAAATCACCAGCCCGACAATTAATATCTTCCACCATTGGTTCTGATTATCAGATTCAATCACCGAAGGAGTTGAATCAACTATCTCAGATTCTTTAAAATTCAAAGCAAGAGACTCAGGCTTCTTAGAAGTTATGGAGGGATTTTTCAGAGTTGGTTCTCGATTAATTGCCTGAGATGGAGTAGCGGGAGGTTTGATAGTTTCAGGTAATAAATCTAGCCATTCATCTACGCTTGTGGGACGTTCTTCCAATTCTAATTCCATCCCTTTCATAATTGCCGAACATAGATGATTACTCAACTCAAGTCGAATTTTTTGGGGACTCTCCAAAGGTACACGATGGCGTAAAGTTGCTGCAATAGGAATTTGAGCCGTTACCAGAGTGTAGAGTGTAGCTGCTAAACCATAAATATCTGTAGCTGGAGTGCGTTTAGTTTTGAGCAAATATTGTTCTATAGGTGCATAGCCATCAGAGACAAAATTGGTGTGAGTTTGAACTGAACCCCAAGAAACGTTCCGAGAAAGACCAAAATCAATCAGTATTATTTTTTGGTTATCATGACGCAGAATTAAATTTTGTGGTTTAACATCTCGATGCAGCAGCCCATTATTATGAACTACTTTTAGGGCTTCTCCTACCTGTCGAATATAGGAAATAGCAGTATTCTCTGATAAGGGGTTATCTGACAATACGATTTTGTCCAGAGTTTTTCCAGGAACATAATCCATAACCAGATAGGGGATTCCATTGTCGCTGAAAAACTCACGGTAGGGGATAATATTCGGATGGGAGCATTCTAAAAGTCTGTGGGCTTCATGTAAAAATTTTGTCCTAATATCCGATGCTTCATTAAGTTCAGATGAATTCGACTTGAATGTCTTGATCACAACTATTTGATCGGTGGTTTGATTAATGGCTTTATAGGTAATACCAGATAAACCACGCCCTATCTCTTCTTGGAGAAGATATTTACCTCTACCAACTAGTAACGCCATAATTAAGAATTAGATATATTAACTTAGACTGAAATGAAAAACTGGATACATTACTAATAATTTCTGATTGAATTTTAGTACAAATCCCCATCAAAAATTGTTCTATTTCTAGCATTTAAGCTCCGGTTTTTATCCATGTAGCTTAGTAATATTTTTTTTTAAAAACTCCTAATACTCCCAATAGGGAAAGGTATGTCAGTTTAATAGTCATTACGGTCACCATAGTATTTCTTTGTGGAGTTTTTCCCTCATTATCTATTGATATCACAAGGCTAGAGGTAGTTTCTTGCTGTTCAATGTTTCTATCTAATTCGTGAGGAGATAGGAAAATATCAGGTATTCTAGTAGAATCAGATGCATTATCCGTCACTGGAGTTACTGGTTTAGATTCTTCAATTGGCACAACAATAGATTTAGTTTTACTTTCTAATTCATGAGGAGATAGGAAAATATCAGGTATTCTAGTAGGATCAGATACATTATCCCCTACTGAAGTTATTGGCTGAGATTCTTTTGTATGATTAATTGGGATTTCTGTATTTTCAGCAACGGGGCGAAAGCGCAACCAAAGATAGTCTAAACCCAACACAAGACCAAGAAATATTGTAAATCTTGCCCAGAATTTTTTGCTGGGATTAAACACTTTACACTGGGAAATTGTCGCAAAATTCAGCAATTTTTTCTTAGTTTTCCTGAATAAAACTGTTGTATTGATATTCTTAATTTTATAGTTTTTAATTTCAGGTAATAAGTCCAGCCACTCATCTACACTGTAAGGACGTTCTTCTATTTCTAATCCCATTCCTATCATTATTGCTTGGGATATTTCATTACTTAGCTCAGGTCGAATTTTTTGGGGATTTTCTAGGGGAATACGATGTCGTAAAGTTGCTGTAACAGGAATTTCCCCTGTGACTAGAGTGTATAGGGTTGCTGCCAAACCATAAATGTCTGTCGCTGGAGTTCTCCTAGCTCGAGGAAGATATTGCTCTATAGGTGCATAACCATCTGAAACTACATTAGTCTGGGTTTCGATTAAACCCCAAGAAAGCTCTCTAGCAATCCCAAAATCAATCAGTATTACTTGTTGATTATCCTGACGCAGAATCAAATTTTGTGGCTTAATATCTCGATGGAGCAAATTACTATTGTGGACTACTTTTAAAGCTTTTGCTACTTGTAGGATATAAGCAATAGCAGTAGTTTCTGATAGGGGATTTTCTGGGGATACTACTTGATCAAGAGTTTTCCCAGGAATATAGTCCATAACTATGTAGGGAACTTGATTTTCGCTAAAAAATTCGTAAAATCGGACTATATTAGGATGATAGCAGCGAATAAGTCTTTGAGATTCATTTAAAAACTCTTCCCTAACATCAGATAGATTAGTATATTGACCTAAATCTGGCTTTAGCGTCTTAATGACAACTGGTTGATTCAATATTGTATTCGTTGCTTTGTAAGTGCAAGCAAAACCACCTTCACCCAATTCTTGGTCAAGAATATACTTACCATCTCGTAAATTTTTGCCCATCACCAATGTGGATATCATAACAATGAGGGAATATAAGTTTACTTATCTATACGAATATATATATAAATATATTAAAGGATAGCGTATTTCTGGTGGTTAGAGAACAAATCCCATAGCATTTCCTGCTAACCAACCAGTAGTCCAAGCACTTTGGAAATTAAATCCCCCTGTTATGCCGTCAATATCTAACACTTCTCCTGCAAAGTAAAGTCCTGGACAGATTTTACTTTCCATAGTCTTAAAATTAATCTCTTTGAGGCTGACTCCACCACAAGTAACAAATTCTTCTTTAAACACACCCTTACCTGTAATTTGGTATTGTCCTTGGACGATTTCGATAACTAATTTGTTCAATTCTTTTTTGCTTAAATCAGTCCACATCTTATCGGGCTTGATTCCCACATATTTGACTAAACTTTGCCATAATCTTTTAGGAAGAGATAGGGGACAGTAAGTAAAAATTTTTTTCTTAGGAATTGTAGCTTTGATTTGAAGCAATTCTTGTTTAAGAGTTTCTTGATTGTACTGAGGCAGCCAATTGATTTCTATAATATTGTTATATTTTTTATCATATAAATATCTTGCTGCCCAAGCTGATAATTTAAGAGTTACAGGACCACTAATCCCCCAATGAGTAATTAACAGTGCTCCCTGTTGTTCTAACTTTTTTTTGCCAGTTCCTAATAATTTTAAATCAGCATTATCTACACTAACACCTGCTAAACCTTGTAATCTTGGGTCTTTAATATTAAAGGTAAATAAAGAAGGAACAGGAGATTCTATAGTATGTCCAAAATGTTTTGCCCAATTATAACCTAAAGGATTACTACCCGTAGCAATTAAAATTTTATCTGCTAATAGCTTGCTGCCATTTTTTAAGCCTACTTGAAACTTTTGCTCTTTCTTTTCAATAAATTTTACTGGGGTTTTAGTATGTAAAACAATACCCAACTTATCTGCTTCTTTAGTTAAACAATTAATGATAGTGGCGGAATTATCAGTAATCGGAAACATTCTCCCATCTGCTTCAGTTTTTAGCTTAACACCACGAGATTCATACCATTGAACCGTATCTTGTGGTTGAAATCGAGTAAAAGCACCTCGTAAAGCTTTGCCACCTCTAGGATAATTTTGCACTAGTTGAGCGGGATTAAAACAGTGATGAGTAACATTACATCTTCCGCCACCAGAAATTCTGACTTTAGCTAAAGGCTTAGTTCCTGCTTCTAATATATCAACCTGGACATTACTATTAGCTTGAGCACAAGAAATTGCACCAAAAAATCCTGCTGCTCCCCCACCAATTACAATAACATTTGGCATTATTTACGATGTTTAATAATTTAATATCTAAAAGTTTTTTTAATTCCCCAAGCTAGCCCCGAACTGAGAGTAATAAATAATAGTAATAAAAGGATTCCTCCAGGAAGAAAAGAGAAAAACCCCAAGCCTCTGAGAAAATATAAACCCAAAAAAAGTATTAAAGAAATAAAAAAAGTTGTTCTTAATGTATTGATCACTAGTCGCCACAAAAAACTAAATTACCTATAAACAAGTTTATATCCAAAACTACTGAAAATCGCTATTATATTGGGATGGAAGTGTGAAGCAGGCTTGGGATACTGCAATGATTAAGGGTTCAAAAATTACTGGTTGAATGAAAGGGTAATGAACTGGAAACTGTTTTGGCGTAAAGTTTTGAGTTTGCCGCAAACCTATTTTTTAATTGGAGGTGCAGTATTAGGCTATTCTAGCTTAGTTCTCTGGTTAGGAAATCGTCCTCTAATCTTAATTATAGGAATAGCGATCGCTGGAGCAATGATTTTTGCTTGGTTCTGGAAATTGAGCCAATTTTTTGCTTTTAGTGGTGCTAATTTATTAGATTCAGCAATCTTTCTGGGTGAATTAACTCGCATTGAACGAAAACTGGGAGGACATACAGATGGTGATTGGGAACAAACTTGCATTTTTGCCCAAGAAATCCAAACTTTTGCCCAATCCATAGCCAGTCGAGAATCAATTTTAATATCGGAATTATTGGAAACTCTTTACACGGTTTTATCTCTTTGTGAACAAGTAGTAGCATCTTTAGTAGCCTTAGAAAAAATGCAAACCGAGACTTACAGAAATCTGACTCTACAGCATCTACAAACTAGTTGTCGGCGAATTCAAGAAACTCATCGTTTAATGCAACAGTTGCAAGATCGGATACTTTTATCTTCTTTAGATACATCAGGAGTAAAAACCAGTTTACCCAGCAGTCTCCGATTAATCATTACGGAAAATAAAACTGTTTTAGAGCAGGTTCAGCAAAATTCTTCATCATCCCAGGGAGGTTAATTGTGATTCAAAGACCACGTTTTTGGTTTCTCATTGGACTATGCTTGGCTCTAATATGGGGATGTGCAGCAGATCAAACTCTAACTGTCAATTCTTTGGATAGTGCAGATCGATATCTTCAGCAAAAATTACTTCCCAAAATTTCCGTTGCTACATCCCTAATTCCTGATGAAGTTGCTCTGCGTTACACTACTGATGGAATTCAAGCTCCCCTTCCATCCATAGAGCAGTTTCCTCTTTATGCTGCTCAACCGTCTAACAACCCCAAGGTAGTGTATCTGGAAATATTTAGTTCTTCAGAGAAAGCCAATGTCAAAAAGCAAAATGAACGCTGGTTGGTAGAAGTAGCAGAAGCTTTTAACCGACAAAGAAAAACCCTTAGTTCTGGTGAAGTTATTCAGGTAGGGGTGAGAAAAATCCCCTCTGGCACTGCTGTGCGGTTACTTGCTGCCAACAAAGTGCAACCTGCTGGCTATTCCCCATCTAATGATTTGTGGGTAGCAATGCTCTCTAATCAAGAAATTAAACCTACTTATATCGTTCCCCGCTTAGTTCCCAATGTTGCTGGTTTTGTGGTTCAAGAAAAAGTGTATCGGGAATTAGCAGCTAGTGGAGAAGTAAATTTTGACCGATTGCTTAACGCGATCGCGTCTGGTAAACTTGCTGTGGGTTATCCTAATCCCTATAGTAGTTCCACTGCTCTGAATCTACTTTATTCGATCTTTTGGCGAGGAGCGGGACATCAACAAGATGGAGAACCTTTAACCATTGCTGAGTTAGAATCTCCCCAAGTTAAGTCAGTTTTTCAAAACTTTCAAAAACAGGTATTAATTACCACTACTACAACTCTAGACTTACAAGAAATTTTTATCCGCGATCAGGATAAATTACAAGCATTTCCCCTGGAATATCAAAATTATCAACAACTCAAAAAAGTACCAGGATTCGAGAAAACTGCTTTTATTCCCTTTGGTATCCCCCATAATAATCCTCTAGTCGGATTTTCTTGGAATACAGCAAAACAACGTCAAGCCTTACAAAAATTTGCTGAGTTTGCTACTTCCCCAGCAATGAAAAAACTTGCCCAGCAGCAAGGATTTAGGGAAACAGAATATCTTAATGCTCCTAATCTCCCACCAATTCCAGCACGAGAAGTTTTAACCACTGGTCAATCATTTTGGAAGGTTCAAAAAGATGCAGGGCGTACGGTTTATTTAATGGCAGTAATCGATACCAGTGGTTCGATGGAAGGAAAACCTTTAGCCCAGGTAAAAGAAGGTTTGCGCGTCGCCAGCCAAGAAATTAATCCAGGTAATTATTTAGGTTTAATTAGTTATAGCGATCAACCTAGAGAAATGCTCGCCTTTGCCCCCTTTGATGAAATGCAGCACAAGCGGTTTTTAGCTGCTATTGATAATTTACGGGCTGATGGGGGAACTGCTATGTATGATGGAATGATGGTGGGATTAGCAAAATTAATCGAGCAAAAAAAAGCTAATCCTAATGGTCGTTTTTATTTGTTAGTTTTAACCGATGGTAAGACTAATCGGGGTTTAGTATTTAATCAAGTCCAAGATGTTCTCAACTACTCTGGGGTGCGAGTTTATCCTATTGCTTATGGTGATGTAAATCAAGAGGAATTATCCGTGATCGCAGCTGTAAGGGAATCTACCGTCAAAACTGGTACACCAGAAAATGTTCAAGAACTTCTCAAAAGTTTATTCCAGACAAACTTATAGGTGATATGAACAAATTAAATCGTTACCTGTTAATTATTCTGGGACTTGGTTGGTTGAGCTTTTTGATTGTAGGTATTTTGTTCAATCAATTCTTTGCTGCACCTGATTTTGTGCTTCTGATAGATCGCAGTTATTGTCCACCCCAACAATGGCAACAAGTAGTACAAAAATATAGCAATTTACATCAACAACATCAACAAAATCTGCTCCAGATTAAATCTGTCATTTTGTTTAACGATCTAGGACAAGAAGTATTAACTAATATTCCAACCCCAGATAAAATAGGAGACTTAGACACCTATGGACGTTCTAATCCTGAAAAGGAGACTGAATTAAGAAAAGCTTACGATCAAGTCAAAGTCATTCGCTGTCCCTAATTTATCAGTCTAATATTATTTTTTTATTTTGATCAAGGCGATCGCCTCCTGCCTCCCACAGCAAGATCTCATTTCTCTTAAATCAATCCAACATCAATCAATCGTCATTTACTTTTCAGACGATCTTTAAATTTTGAACAGATCTTAGTTTTGGTGTAATATTAATACTTGATAAGTAAAAATACTTAGTTTGGTTAAATGGGCTATGAAACAGGGATTTAAGTTCGAGTTGGTAATATTTTTAGTTCTTGTGTTAGTCGGATTTTTTGATTTCAGTCTTTGGAGGAATGTTGATCCAACTACTTTATCCGATGAAGAAAAAGAAAAAATTGGTTTGACCAAAGTACATAACATAACCAAAGATAATCTTTTACAAGATTTGCTATAAATACAGATAAATTAAGACTTCTTGAGTACTGCCCTAACCTGAGTTCGCAGTGCTCTTAGGGAGTCGCTGAGGCTGACAAAGTTAATACTCACTACTCATTACTCGTGAAGCTTTATTGTGGCTGATTTAGTATTGACAATTTTTTTCCTGTACTTAGAGCTTAGGCTACCAGCTTCCAATATTGATAAAGAAACGATTTAATTCTACTAGGTAATAACTTAGTTATAGCTTTTAGGGAATTTTCCTGTTTAATAGATTTTAAATCTTCTAGAACTTGAGCTACTGTTTGATATCGACAATTTTCATAATATTCTACCCCAATCATTGTGTTTAAGATTTTTTGGAATTTGGGGGAAATATTAGCTTTATTTTGCCATATTAGTTTACCGTTACTATCGTATTTAAAATCAATACAATTCAACCCTGTAACGGATTGAATAACTACTATACCTAAAGCATAAATATCAGAATTATAGCGAGGATTTCCCATACTTTGTTCTTTAGGCATATAGTAGGGAGTACCTAAAATAGCAGGAGAATAGATTTGCTCTTCAATTAAATTATAGGTACTAACATCTTTAACACAGCCAAAATCAATTAAAAAATATTTATTATCTTTTTTTCGCCAGATTATATTAAGAGGCTTTATATCCAGATGAATTATTTTATTCTCATGAAGGCATTGTAAAATATTTAATAATTGTTCGAGTAAATTGATCGCTGCTTGTTCTTTAAGAATTACTTTATGTTGGTCATCTGAATTCAAATTTAATCTTGTTGCCAGATTAATTCCCTCAATATATTCTTGAACTAGAAAAAATTGATCATCTATATAAAAAAAATCAAATAATGTGGGAATTTGATAATGTTTATAGCCAATTTTTCTGAGACTAAAAGCTTCAGAGATAAACTTTTTTCGGGCAACTTCGCTCACTTGATTATCAGAGTGAGATTTGAGTTTTTTGATGACGACAATTCCTTGGGAATCGGTTTCGTAAGTATCCTCTGCTAAGTAAGTATATCCAAATGACCCCTCTCCAATCAATTTAATAATTTGATATCTGCGTTTTAGAGTTGTCCCTTCTTTCAAATATTTTGAGTTGCTTAACATTAACTTCTGTGGGAATCGATCCTATACTTATGACTGTATTTGACATACTCTACATTATGACAGTAACAAATAATTACTCTACTTAAAACTGGAGTTTAGACTAACTCCTCCCTCTCCCCCTCTCGCGCCAAACGAAACGGTTTAGTATGGTGCGTAACCGTTCACTCCCCCCCTAAAAAAGCGATCGCTAAAACTGCCCAATCAAGATAGAAAGAGAGTGAGTAAAACGGAGATTAGGATGACCATTAAAATTTAAGTAGCTACTTATAAAGCAAGTTGTGGCTTTGTTTGGGCTTAATTTTTGTTTAAGTACCGTTATTTCTTTCGAGATCACAACAATTCTCGGATTAAATCACAGGCATTGGACTTAAGTTTATGCATGATCGATGAAATAGAGACATACATAAAATTTCAAGAGATATGAAAAAACTTATTACTAAATTAATGCTGCTGAGTTTAGGAATTGTTGGTAATGCAGCAGCATTAGAAGTTGTAAAACCTCAACCAGCCCAAGCCCAAAGACTTTGTCGTTCCTATGTTGTAACTCGTCCTAATGGCTTATATGTCTATCGTAATGCAGGGACTCAAATTCTTACGACTCTTCCCTACAATAATATTGTGTATGTAGACCAAGTCAGTTCCAATGGTTGGGCAAGAATTAAGTATTTAGCAGTTGATGGCAGATACTGGAGTGGTTGGGTAGCCAGAAATTATTTAGCTTGTTATCAACAATAATATTGAAATAATTGAACTGTCATACAAAACCCCATTAGCGATCGCTAATGGGGTTAATCTGTTAGTTATTTGATGATTTATTGATCTTTATTCTTAAAAGAATTAGCGAAAGAGCGTAACTGTTCTCTTGCTACTTCTCGACCACCCAAGCCAAAAGCTAGAGCAAAAGCGACAGCCAATGCGCCAAGGGATAGTCCGAAAGCTAGGTTAACCACATCTGCACCAATCCCCATTTCAGTAAGTGCTAAAGAGCCAACAAAAATAATTAGAAAAATGCGGGCTGCTTGAGCGAGAAAACTTGCTTGATGAGTACCAGAAGCGAGAACTAACTTATGAGCTAAATTAGCAAAATATAGTCCAATAGCAAAGATAATCAGTCCAATTAGTACCCGTCCAGCAATAGTCATAATTACGCTGATCACTGACTCTAGGGCAGGAATACCAAGAATATCTACTGCTGTGAGAGTACCAACCAGCATAATAGCTGTCAAAGTGATAATTCCCACAAATTCTGAGGGAGTTTTAGAAGCAACAGAGCCAGATTGAATCACTGTTGGTTGTTCGGTTTGTTCAGGCTCTCCAAAATCAGGTTCAGAGATAGGAGGGGGAGTGGGGGCAGTAGAAGTAATACCTAACCATTCGAGAAAGTTGTTAAAGCCAAGATCACTTAGAATATCAACTACCAATTCAGAGACAAATTTTCCTGCAACAAAGAACAATGCTAA
>JASJDF010000177.1 GCA_030065715.1 Xenococcaceae cyanobacterium MO_188.B19
TTAGCTACAGACCGCATTACTTACGAATTATACGTTCATCCTAAGCTATTTAAACGCAATTCTAAACCAGTTCCAGCAGCAGAGATTGCTAAAAATTTAGCAGAGATTTTACAGACTAAAACCGCACCAGAATTGGAAGAAATTTTTAGTAAAAGAAAGACTGGTATTCGTTTAGCCAATAATCTTCCTGAGTCTGTCAAAGATAAAATTTCTCGCTTAAGAATTGATGGTTTAGACCTCAGACCCCATTACGATCGCTTATATCCTCATGGGGATATGATGGCAGAAATAGTAGGTTATATTAACAAGGATTCTAGCCGTACTCCTCAGGCTGGTATTGAATATACCCAAAACGATCTTTTGCGACGGAAACAATCCAGTATTAAAGTCAAACGTAGTTTTATTCCCAGGAAAGGTAAAGAAGAAAAAGTTTTTCACTTGGGAGAATTGGATGCTTCGGAAAAATTATTTAATTTTGACGATCTAAGGTTACAGTTAGCGATTGATTTGCGCTTGCAACAAGCTGTGCGTGCTGCGCTCAAAGAATATATGGATTACTACAAGGCTAAACGAGGCGCGGTAATTGTCATGGATGTCAGAGATGGCGCAATTCGTTCTCTAGTATGCGAACCTACCTACGATCCCAATAAATATGCTGATTATGCTAAAGATTTTAGTATCTTCCGAAATTGGGCAATTACTGACCTTTACGAGCCTGGTTCTACCTTAAAACCAATTAATATTGCGATCGCATTGGAAGCAGGCGTAATTACTCCCAACGATACCATCGATGATACAGGAAAAATCGAAATTGGCGATCGCATAGTAGCGAATCACGACTATAAAAAGAAAGGTGCTAAAGGAGAAATCAATATTACAGAAATTCTTAAGTACTCTAGTAATGTAGGTATGATTAAGGTCATGGGTCGTTTGGATCGAGAAGACTATTACCAACGACTCCAAGAGTTAGGAATCGAAGAACCTTTAGATATTGAAATTAATGGCTATACCCCAGGGCATTTAAAGAATAAGATTGAATTTACGATTCGGGAAATTGAAGCTGCTACTACGGCTTTTGGTCAGGGACTCTCCTTAACTCCTCTCAAACTAGTTCAACTTCATGCTGCGATCGCAAATGGCGGATATTTAGTTACACCCCATCTAGTAGAAGGTTTATCGGATTTTGAAGGAAACTTGCACTATACTCCTACTTTTACCAAAAAACGCTTATTTTCTCCAGAAACAACCCAAGCAGTCCTGGGTATGATGGAAAAAGTAGTTGATGAAGGTAGTGGCTACAATTCTAAAATTGCTAAATATCGGGTTGCTGGCAAAACAGGAACTGCTCAAAAAATTAATCCTGCTACAGGACTGTATGATAAAGAAATTACCAGCTTTGTCGGCATTTTCCCAGTAGAAGAACCTCGTTATGCTATTCTCGCTGTAGTAGATGAGCCTAAAGGACAGTTTACCTTTGGTTCTACGGTGACTGCTCCTGTGGTGCGATCGGTTATTGAAGCTTTAATTGGTATTGAAGGAATTGCACCTGCTCCTAAAAAGTAAATTTTTCACTTCAAATAAATACTTCTAACATCAGGAATGATTAGCTAAGATTAATCTATAAGTTATTGAGTTTCAGCATTATGATAGAATCCGTAACCTTAGAGAAAGTTCTCAATCTAGCTAAAAAACTTTCTCCTATGGATAGAATACGACTAATTGAGCAAATAACTCCCCAGATTAAACGAGATTTGTTAATCACTGCCCCTCAACCCTACCAATCTTTAAAAGGTATATGCCATGAAGAAGCGCAAGATATTACTGAAATCAGCAAATAAATATATCTTTTTAATAGTTAATAAAACTATATATTCTTCGCTTTTCTTGTTTTTAAAGGACAATAAAAGTAGATAGGAGACAATAGCACTTCTCTTCAGAGGTCTTACTATCCAATTAAGTTGACCAAAGTATGAGGTGAAAATTATGAGGTATTTCCCATCGGTCAAAAGAACAATCAAAACTACTGTTAGTGTACTACTCACAGGAGTATTATGGCTCTCCCTTTCAGCAGCCAAGACTGAAACAACTATACCCACTAGAGGTTCCGCTCAACAACTAGAAGGAGTCAGGGGGAGAAATTGGTCTGAATGGTCTTGGGGTGTAGGTGGGCAGGCAACTGACCTAGCCGATGATTCTGAAGTTGACTTAGTTTATGAACTAACTAATCATTCTGGTTGGAACTGGGAAGTTCAAACTCGAAGTGAAGACTGGATTAACCTTCATCGAGGTGATACTTCCCAAGGTTCAGTGCTAACTCCAATTGTTCGATTTTAAAACATCTTGAAGGGTTAAAGAATTAAGGATTTTGGTCTAAGATATATTTTCACCTCGTTTGTGAAAGCAAATTACTTTAATTCTTTGAATCTTTAGATACTACGCACAAACTAAAAAATCAGTTTTTCCAGCTACTTATGCCTGAAGCTAGGTGCTTTTAGGCTCAGTGTCTTTTTCCATATTGAACTTGACAATTAACTCAAAAATAATCCTTAATCAGTATTCAAACTATAAACTATTGATATTATTCGGTATCGATAGTATTTTTTGCTACAAAAAGTGGTAAAAATATATTTTATCTTTTCCGTCAAAAGAAGACCTCCAGCTACGCTGGTAGGATGAATTTTGAACAGGGGAGGGGTTGCTAGGATACATTTTCGACATATCCGCAGGTGTCCCGCAAGGGGATACCGCTATATCCGAAGGTGTATCCTTTAGGACGCATATATCCTTTAGGACATAATCTTTACACAGCAAGGGGTTGAGCTACTGTATAATTAGTTTCAGAGGTCAAGGTATTTAACCTCTTTAAAAACCTAGTAGTCTAACGACTAACGCACCTTGGCAACTGAATATATAGGGTTCTGTACGGGAAAGGTCGTACAGGTAAAATATTCAACCAACAAGTACAGAGAAAACACAATTTTCGTATTCTCAGGTAAGGAAGGGCATTCCTGAACCTACTCTGCAAAGGGTTAACGCTTGGGGAGAGAACCATCTCTGGACTAGATACCGCAAGGGATTTAGTTTAAGTGGACTCGCTGAACCAAGAACCTCTAGATTCTTAGGAATCCCTCCGCTACGCGGGCGGGAGGATGTCAAAACGTCATAGTTTAGTATAAATTCGCCCTTAGTAATTTTACTGGACTTTATATAAAATACCTAATTTAAGTTTTCTTTTTATTAAAGAAGTGATTTTAAGTTAAAACTGTCGTGTCAACTTCAGCTTACACCGAAGAGATTTACATGACAATTTATCCATTAATTGAGAGAGGAACTATTATTAATGTCTTTACAAGTAGAGTTATTAGAAAACAGTTTTAAAGGGATTCAACCTTATGCAGATAATTTTATAAACAGTTTTGCTAAAAATTTATTTGCAGCTTACCCTCAAGTCAAGCCTTTGTTTGAGAACACAAATATACCAATTCAAAAGAAAAAGTTCCTGGGCTTTCTAGTGCTAGTAGTAAATAATCTAAGACAGCCTGATGTTTTAGATAAAGTACTTAGAGGATTGGGAGCACGTAATGTAAAGTATGGTGTCTTACCTGAACATTATCCATTACTAGGAAGTTCTTTACTCGCTACTTTTGAGGAGTATTTGGGAGATTCATGGACACCAGAAATTAGGCAATCCTGGGTAGATGTCTACGGTATCGTTAGTCAGATTATGCTTGATGGTGCTGAATATTCAGAAGCAGAAATTGCTTTACCAACACCTGAACCAGAACCAATAGAGGAAGAAACCAAAGCCCCAGAATTACAAGTAGAACTCTTGGAGCGGAGTTTTGAAGCAATTAAGCCCAATGCTGATTCTTTTGTCAACAGTTTTTATAAAAATCTCTTTGCAGCTTATCCTGAAGCCAAGCCCCTGTTTGACACCACTGATATGGGAGCGCAAAAGAAAAAGTTACTTAATTCTTTGGTGCTGGTAGTCGAAAACTTGCGGAAACCAGATGTTTTAGATCAAGCTCTCCGAGGTTTGGGGGCTCGTCATGTAAAATATGGTGCTTTACCCGAACATTATCCCTTGGTAGGAAATGCTTTACTAATTACTTTTAAGCAATATTTAGGAGCTTCTTGGACACCAGAAATTCGGCAAGCTTGGATTGATGCCTATGGTGTCATAAGTCAGATTATGCTCGATGGCGCTGACTATTCAGAAGCAGAAATCGCTTTATCAGACTCCGCACCAGAAACAGTAGAAGAAGAAGCTAAAGCACCAAGTTTACAGATAGAGCTTCTAGAACGGAGTTTTGAGGCAATTAAACCTAATGCAGATTATTTTGTTAACAGTTTCTATAAAAATCTCTTTGCAGCTTATCCTGAAGTCAAGCCTTTGTTTAAAACTACGGATATGGAAGTACTAAAGAAAAAGTTACTTAATTCTTTGGTGCTGGTAGTCGAAAACTTACGAATGCCAGATGTCTTAGAGCAAGAACTTAAAGACTTGGGGACGCGTTATGTAAAATATGGTGCTTTACCCAAACATTATCCCTTAGTGGGCAATGCTCTATTAATTACTTTCAAACAATATCTAGGAGCTTCTTGGACACCAGAAATTAGGCAAGCTTGGATTGATGCCTATGGTGTCATAAGTCAGATTATGCTCGATGGCGCTGACTATTCAGAAGCAGAAATTGCTTTACCCAATATGGTTAGTGTCTGATAGCAATGGTAGTAATATTAGTTTAGATTCTGATTCTGCTAAAAAAACTTGGGATATTAGTTTAAATCATCTTTCATGCCATCCCTTGTTTCAATTAAAACTTAAGCAATTAGATTGCTTACTTAGCTTTGTTTTATTTTGCTGATACTGATTCACTCAGCTCATTACCTCTAATAAATCTGACTTGTTTTTCTTTCTTACTCTGTTTTTCTGCTTGTAATTCTTTTACTTCTTGACGTAAAAAATAATTCAAAAAAGTTCTAACACCAGCAATTGCGCCCAGAGAGCCAATAGACTCCCAAGTGGGAGCTATAGCTGTCGCTACAATATCAGCAGCTAATAAAAACTCCAGGGCAAGAGCTAAAGATAGACCTAAATCTAATCTAATCTCATGATAAAAGGTTTCAGAATTTTTTCTTTTAGAGGTACTAATAAATTTTACTAAGGTTTTAAGAACTGAAAAAGCAATAATAAATATAGCTATAGTTTCTATTGTTAGGGTCAAAATGGTAGCAGCATAATGTAATTCTATTTCCGTTGACTCTAAAAACTTATTCATCATATTAGCATTCATATCAATCCAAAAAAAATCTATCCAAAACCTAAAAATTTTTCTGTTATCAGATATACTTAAAGCCAAAGGTATCAAGGTTTATATAGGACAATATTAGAAGAAAAAATAGTATTAAAATTTTACACCAAGCGCTAATATTAAGCGATTAATACAAAGATACGAATAAAGGAACTAGCTGACTTTTAAATCAGTATCTTATTTCAAATAGAAGCAATGTTCGATTTACAGCAGATTCTGGGAATAATAGACAGTGTAAACCCTTAGAAATCAATCAATTATCTGTAAATAATCACCATGAATCCTATTAGAGTATTGACAATCGCTAAAAACGGTTTTCAAGAAGTTGTCCGCGATCGCATTCTTTACTTTATTGGCTTCTTTTCTCTGATCCTAATTTTGGCACAAAGAATTATTCCTGAAATCGCTGCTGGTACTGATGAGAAAATCTTATTAGACTTTGGTATTGGTGCGATCGAGATCCTGACAGTGGTAATTGCTATTTTTGTAGGAACAGCTTTAATCAACAAAGAGATTGAAAAACGTACTCTCTTAATGCTAATTCCCAAACCCATTAGTAAAGCAGAGTTGATTGTAGGAAAACACTTGGGATTATTAGCCGTATTAAGCGTAACTATTACGATTATGATGGGAATCTACCTGGGAATGCTTAGTTTTTCTGGAATCGAATATCCTTTATTTCCTCTAATTCTGACTGCTGTTTATCTTCTGATTCAATTAGCCTTAATAATTGCTGTAACCATACTATTTGGGGTTTTTACCAGTTCTATTCTGGCAACGTTGCTTAGTTTTGGCGTGTATCTGATGGGTAACTTTAGTCAGGACTTGTTAGAATTGGGGGAGTTAAGTAAAAACCCTAGTATAGAAAGCTTAACAACTGGTCTTTATCTCGTTTTACCTGATTTATCCCAATTCAATCTGAAAAATGAAGCTGTATATGGCTTATTACCCAACCAAGGAGACTTAATTGCTCATGCTCTTTATGGACTACTATATACAACTCTACTGTTGGTAATTTCTATTACTGTGTTTTCACAAAAAGAATTTTAAATCAACTGCAATAGCTCAGTCATCAAAATATTAAGCTATTTATCTCTGGTATCTTCACCATAAATTGAATAATATTGAAAAAGGTTTACTTAAACTTAATATCCATAAACCTCGTCAATCGATACGATAAAACAAGTATCTTTAGATATAAGATATTTGATCACAAATAGGTTTACCTATTATTGATTTATGTCAAATGGCTCTGGGTTAACTCTCCATATTTCACAAAAATCAAGTAAGATCGCTAATTTGAACTTGCTCATTATTACAAACGATAGTAGCGAGATCGAAACAATTCTGGCTGCTTTAACAGCAGCCAAAATTGATTTTACCTATGACTCTGCTGCCATTAGCAAATTTCAATTACTGTTGGAAAAAGATTATGATGCAGTCATTTATAGTTATAAGATACAGAAAAGTTATGCCATAGAGTCTCCCATTGCTCAACTAGAGTGTTGGCAAAGTCTATCCAGAGCCTTACCCTTAATTCTAGTGACTGATCCTTTAGGCGATCGCATTGCTGTAGAATGTATCCGATATGGGATTGACGGCTATGTCCTACGTAACAATATAGAAGAGCTACCCCAAGTATTAGCTCAATCTTTAGATAACTCATCATCACTGCTCTCCAATGAAAATTTTAGATATCTCAAACATTTAGAAGCAGTTAACAAAAAATTACAACAAGAAAACAATCAACTCCAAGCATTTAAAAGCAAGATAGAAGACTATATCTCTGACTTAATCCATGAGCTTCGTAATCCTATTGCAGCAATTTTAGGCTTTTCCAGAATGCTTCAAGATGAGATATATGGCTCTTTAAATCAGAAACAAATGCAATATGTCTCTGCAACTTTCACCACAGGAGAGCATCTTTTAGAACTAGTAAATAACTATCTCGATCTAGCTAAAATCAATGCCAATAAACAACAATTACAAATTGAAAGAATCTCAGTAGAAGATATTTGTCAAGCTGCTATAGCAATGCTTAAAGGGAAAGCCAAAAAAAAAGGACTAGAGTTGATTTTAGATTTTAAAGAAAATATTGATTTTTGCTATGCAGATCATCTGCGACTCAAGCAAGTGCTAGTCAATTTACTTTCAAATGCTATCAAATTTACCAAAAAAGGTTCAGTCACTCTCAAAGTAACAACAACTGAAAATCAGATAAATTTTGCTGTCATTGATACAGGAATTGGCATTTCTGAAGCAGATTGTCAAAAGTTATTTCAACCTTTTGAACAAATTCAAACTCTTTTGCACCGTAAGTCTAAAGGTACAGGATTAGGTCTGGCTTTATCGCGAAAATTGGTAGAGCTTCATGGGGGTAAGATTACCCTTAGGTCAAAAATAGGCGAAGGTACTTGTTTTACGGTGTCTTTGCCTCATTGATATTTTGAGTAAAAACTATTCATGCACCAGATTAACCCAATTCAAAATGCGCTAATACCGTTTTCCTTTATTGTTGCTACAGATGATTGACTGGGAGACTGCGGGGACTGGGGGACTGGGAGATTTATTTGTAGTAAGAATTTTTGAAATTGTTATAAATTATTCTGTGCTTTCAACTACTAAATTCATTTTGTTTCCTCACAGATAATCTTCCAGCCAGAGTAGTTCATAGAATCGTAGTAGAGATACAATGTTTTCTAGAGACAAGCTTGATTGCTTTAGTTGAATGACCTACACAACCCAAGACTTGATAAAGATACTGGATCGGGAATTAAAAGCCAATTGGAAAGGGAAACGGATTGTTTTGTCATCAGAAGAGAGGATTAACGATCCTGTGGTTTCCAAATTACTTGATATGGAAAAGGTCAGTAAAGTTTTTGCCTATCAAGATTTTCGTCGTCAAATCCATGAATATCAAAAACAGCATCAAGTTTCTGGCTTGATTTGGCGTGAGTGTAGTTTTAAGAACCAAACTATTCGTTATCCTGAAATCAGTAATCAACTAATACCCATACCAGGAGATAAAGAAACTTTAATTCAAGCAAAAGACTCCATCATTGATTTTTGGCGAGGAACTACAGCAACTATGAATTTTTGGCTAGTCAATGTACCTGGTAAAGGTAAGCCAAAAAATAAACAGACCAATAATTACCATCAGCAAATTAGTCTGGAATATGTCGAAAAACTGATTAATCAGACAGAATGGGCAGAAATTGATGCAGCTTGTACCGAAATTTATTTAGGTCTCTGTTGGGGGCATCCTCTGGAATATCGCTACCAATGGGCAAAACCCAAATCAGGTTGCGATCGCATTATTGCCTCTCATACTGAACCAAGTTCCATCAAAGTATAGTA
Source organism: Xenococcaceae cyanobacterium MO_188.B19 (assembly GCA_030065715.1). Classification (GTDB taxonomy): domain Bacteria; phylum Cyanobacteriota; class Cyanobacteriia; order Cyanobacteriales; family Xenococcaceae; genus JASJCP01. The sequence goes on from JASJDF010000177.1 coordinate 8,673, forward strand.
CAGTATTGTCGGTTAGGATTAAGCAAATTTCCCACTTTTTGACTAATCACTAATTAGTTTTAGTTTACTTAATTATTAAAAAATTAAAACTAAATTTTCAAAACTTTCCCCAATTTACGAGGAGAAATATGATCAATCAACAAGAAGCAGTGGGAGTAATTGAAACTTTAGGATTCCCTGCTGTATTGGCTGCTGCCGATGCTATGGTTAAAGGTGGTAGAGTTACCATTGTTCATTTTGATAAAGCCGAAAGAGGCAACTTTATTGTAGTGATTCGTGGTGGTATTTCTGAAGTTGAACCTGCAATGGAAGCTGGTAAAATGGCAGCAGAAGCAACTTTCGGAGGTAAAGTAATGACCCATTATACTGTACCAAACCCCCCTGATAATGTAGTAGCAGTCTTACCTCTTGAATATACCGAAAAAGTAGAACAGTTCCGTTCATAATGCCTATATTCAAAAGTGTTAAGAACAGTTAAAATTAGGGTTCATACACTGTAATTGTAATTTTACATTTATTCATCTTGTAATTAAGTTTAAGGAGACATTTTATGCCAGCGCAACCTGCGGTTGGATCTATCGAAACAAAAGGCTTTCCAGGCATACTCGCAGCAGCAGATGCAATGGTAAAAGCAGGGCGAGTTACTCTCGTCGGTTATATCAGAGTTGGTAGCGCACGCTTTAATATTAATATTCGTGGTGATGTTTCTGAAGTTAAAGCAGCTATGGATGCTGGAATTGAAGCTGTTAAAAAAGCCGAGGGTGCAACTCTTGAATCTTGGGTAATTATTCCTCGCCCCCACGACAATGTAGTAGCAGTTTTACCTATCGACTATAGCGAAGCTGTTCAACCTTACCGTGACAGAGTAGAAGGAAGAGTTCTTCCTATTGCTAGTAGTGGTAACTAAATTTAGCTTTTAAGCTGTTTAGAAAGCAGTAAAAAAAGCATTATTTGATTATTTTAGGAGCTGTTTTCAAACAGCCCCTAATCGCTTTTAAACACACACAAAACCTTTCATAGCAAATCCATTTTTAAACTCTTTTTTTCGATTCTATTCAAATAAGTACCTAAGCAAAATTATTTGTACATTCCATTTCCCCTAATACCTAACCTCTTTACTTTTTTTCTTCTCTTCACAAGTTTCTCAAGGTTGTTGCATAAGCTAGATATGGGATGGTCTAATCAAGTTACACAGAAACTATTGTGACTGAGAGTTTCTTATTGTAATTAGGATGACCAAACAGCAGAGTGACTCAACTGTAATTCAGGTAAGGAGAGTCAGATAATTACCTTGAATTGGTTTTGTGTCCCTCGAAGTTTTTAGTAGATTTCAGCAGGTAGAGAAGATGCCATCAACAAATCAAGCAAGTTCCAAACAAGTTGGGATTCTGATGGAAAATCAGTTTGAAGATTGTTTGTTTCAAATTCCCTATCAAGCACTTCAAAAAGCAGGAGCTAAAGTGAAGATA
>JASJDF010000178.1 GCA_030065715.1 Xenococcaceae cyanobacterium MO_188.B19
AAAACTCCTGGTTCTTTTTGAATTGGTAAGACATCCATAATGTCTGTTTTAGCACAGTATTCTAGGTCTTCATGGCAATTAAGTCTTAGAAGTCTTTGTCCATGACTGCACTTTTTGAACATACCTAAAAGATCGTTTTGCCATTGGGCGTAAAGAGAATAGGCACCAATTACTTCATCATTTCCAGCGATCGCATCTAGAGACAGATTTGCTTGTTTAATTATACTATCCGCGATCGCACCAGCACAGGCGGTGTCTTCTACAGAATAAGTCCCTTGCCAACCCGAACCTACTAACCAGACAGTTTCAGGTTGCTTTTGTAACAAATAGTCAACAACTGCTTGACGATTTATCTGAGAAGCAGTAATAACTGTAGGTGCAAGTTCTACTCTTTGTAAGGCGCGAGTCCCGTTAGTGGTAGTTAAAAATAATCGTTTACCTGCTACCATCTGGGGAACACAATCGAGAGGAGAGTTACCAAGATCGAATCCTGAGACTTTTTCTCCCCCTCTTTCTCCCGCCCGCAAGCGTTTATCTGGCAACCACTTCTCTGATTCCTGCATTAATATGTCTATGTCACTAAAAGCTTGTACCGCTTCTGCACCAGCATTCAAAGCAGTAGCAATGGTGGTAGTAGCCCGCAGTACATCAATTACAACTGCACAATCAGGAAGGCTATCTTGTGGTGTACGTTCAGGAGTGTGATAAACGAATAATTTCACTTAATTAATCTTAATTATAAAAAATCTAAACTTTCGCAATTATACGTTATTTAGTGACTCGCCGATTATGGGACTTTTAATAGTGAAAGACCGAGATATTTTTTCAGCATAGATAAGGCTTTCAAGATTGTCTAGAACCTAATATTTTTACTTTAAGGAGCAGTGGAAATGAGGATACACAATAGTTATTGGTTTAAACGACATCATGAATATCAAATTAATCAGTGGGGATTTTTTCTAGCTGCGCTGATTCCCTTATCTTTAGGAAGTATTTTAATCTTTCCCAATCCCTCTACAGCACAACCAAGCCAGATTCAACAGCAACAGAAGATTACAGCCAGGAGTATTTACGTTAATCCCCAAAGAGGTAAAGATAGCGCATCAGGATATCAAGCCACACCTCTTAAAACTATTACCCAAGCTTTGCGAATTGCCGAACCAAATACTACTATTTATCTTGCTGCTGGCACTTATAGCGAAGCCACAGGAGAGGTATTCCCTCTGATTATCAAAAACAATATTACTCTCGAAGGCAATCCTCCAAGTAAAGGATATAAGACAGTTATTAAGGGTAGCGGTTCTTTCATTAGTCCTACAGGAGCAGGGCAAAATGTTACTATTGCAGCGATCAAAAATGCGGGAGGAATTAAGGGAATTACTGTAACTAATCCCCACACTAGGGGACATGGTTTATGGATAGAATCAGCCAACCCCGAAGTTACTCACAATACATTTACCCATAATGGTAATACGGGACTTTCGGTAAATGGCAACAGTAGTCCTATCATTGCCAATAACTATTTCTATCGCAACTTAGGTAATGGTTTACTGATTTATGGCACATCTACTCCTCAAGTAATAGAAAACGAATTCGATCATACAGGTTTTGGAGTTAGTGCCGTCAAAAGTGCAGCACCTACCCTAGTCCGTAATAGTTTTACTGGTAATCGCATCAGTGTGATTTTTGAGGGGAATTCTCAGGGGATTTTGCGAGGTAATAAGATTAATAATTCTACTGAATATGGATTAGTAGCTATAGCTAATTCTCGGGTCGATTTGGGTACTACCAAAGAATCAGGAGACAATACTTTTGACAACAACCGTAAATTTGATATTCAAAATATTACCAATAATCCGATCCCCGCACTAGGAACAGAAGTTGCAGGCAAGATCGATGGCAATATTGATTTTAGTGGTAAGACAAAGGGAGTTCAGATCGCTGCAAATAGAACTGTAGCAGTAGTACCACAGCCTTCAAGTAATAGAGTCTCCCGTTTAAGACGGGTTCCTCTCAAAGAACGGAGTACACCTCCAAAAGGTAATAATATTGGTCTTTCTACTTCCGCCATTGGTAATGGGGAAACTTTACCGCCACCACCAGAAATTAAAAATCCTGCTTCTAGAGAATTAGTTTTCTCTGCTCCTAATGAGAACATTGCCCCGAAAAAAGATATTTTGCCTGTCCCAAATATTGAGCCTCCTGTTTCTCGTTTAACTAGTTCAGGTGGTAACAGACAAATTAATAGCCTATCTGATGTGCTGTCTGCTTCAAACTCTAGTAGTTCTCGGAATGTAGCCCAGGTTAACTATCGAGTTTTAGTAGAAGTTGGCAACAATAAACAAAAACGTCGCATTAAATCACTTTATCCAGGGGCTTTTTCTACTACCCATCAAGGAAAATCTATGTTACAAATCGGTGCTTTTCGCGATCGCACTAGAGCCGAAAATACATCTCGCTCTTTAACAAATTTGGGCTTAAATTCTCATATTTTGAGTTTTTAACTTAAATATAGGTAAAATCCCCCTCCTCTTGCGAATTGGGGGATTTAATGCCTATATAATCAATCTGAATTTAGAATTCAAGGGAAACGGTTGACTTTTACAGCTTCACTGTCACTGTTTTAACTTCTGTATATTGCTGTAAGCCATATTCTCCCAATTCTCGACCCATGCCAGATTGTTTGAACCCACCAAAAGGTGCAGCAATATCAAAGGCATGGTAGCAGTTGATCCATACAGTACCAGCACGAATCTTGTGGGCGACAGCATGAGCTTGGGAGATATTTTGTGTCCAAATTCCTGCTGCTAGTCCATAAATTGTTTTATTAGCTCGCTCCACTAGTTCATCGATATCTTTAAACTTAATAATGCTCATGACAGGACCAAAAATCTCTTCTTGAGCAATAGTCATCTCATCTTGCACATCAGCGAATACTGTAGGCTCAATAAAATAACCGCGATCGCCAAAACGATGACCACCACAGAGCATTCTTGCTCCCTGGCGCATTCCCGATTCAATATAGTGCATTACTTTATCAAACTGTTCCCGATCTACCTGGGGACCTTGTTGAGTATTAGAAGCAAAGGGATCGCCTACCTGACGTTGTTTAGCTCTTTCTACGGATTTAGCGACAAATTCGTCGTAGCATTTTTCTTCTACAAACAGACGAGAACCTGCATTACAGCATTGACCTTGATTGAAGAATAAAGCATTATGACAACCATCAATAGCTTTATCGAGATCCGCATCTGCAAAGACAATATTGGGACTCTTGCCACCCAACTCTAGAGTTATCCGTTTTAAGTTGGTTTTGGCAGCAGCTTCCATAATTAGGTGTCCGACTTCAGTAGAGCCAGTAAAAGCTACCTTATCAATATCGGGATGATTTGCGATCGCTGCTCCTGCGGTTGGACCATAACCAGAGAGAATGTTGACTACACCAGGAGGAAACCCAGCTTCAATAATTAACTCTCCTACCCGCAAAGCCGATAGAGGAGTTTGTTCTGCTGTTTTTAGCACTACGGTATTACCTGCTGCTAAAGCTGGTGCTAACTTCCAGGCTTGCATTAGTAAGGGAAAATTCCAAGGGATAATTTGACCTACTACCCCCACAGGTTCATGGCGAGTGTAACAAAAATAAGAGCCACTAATGGGGATAGTTTTGCCCTGAATTTTATCAGCCCAACCAGCATAGTAACGATAGGTTTCAATGACAAAAGGCAAGTCCATATTGAGAGATTCTGCTATAGGCTTACCATTATCAAGAGTTTCTAATCTTGCTAATTCTTCCTTATGATTTTCAATTAAATCAGCAAGTTTGTAGAGTAATTCACCTCTTTTTCTGGCGGACATTTCTCGCCATTCACTACCATAAAAGGCTGTTTTAGCTGCTGCTACTGCTTTATCAACATCATCTTTATCTGCTTCAGCAACATCACAAATTACTTCTTCTGTTGCAGGATTAATGGTCTCAAATCGTTTTCCCGAAACACTTTCTACCCACTCATTATTAATTAGCAGCTTAGTTTGACCAATTTTGACTTTTTGTGTTGGTCTTGCAGCGATGACCATTGTGATCCTCCGTAACTTTTGTAGAAGTTTTACTTCCTTAATTTTGAAACTGCCTAATTAAGTTGTTGCCTCAAATAGATCAATTCTTAACATAGATTACGGGGTGTAATATTATATATTAATCTAGTTCGGATTTGATTAATTAATTTATAACTTTAGAGCCAAAATACTTTATAAAATGAATCAATCCTACTACAAGCGAAATCAACAACAATTACAACAATTAATGTTGCAAGCAGGAATTCCAGATCTTCAAACCTTAGCTAAGATATCAGGGGTTTCTTCCTGGCAATTAGCCAGATTACAACATGGTTTATTGTATAGAATGTCTGTCAAAACACTGCTTAAATTATCTAATACGCTTCAGATATCCACCGAACAACTGATTAGTATTTTTGTTGATTCATCAAAGTATCCTGACAATTGGCAACCCCAACCCAACCAACCACAATCAGATTTTTGGCAGCAAGAGTATCAAAGGTTGGAAGAAAAGAGCGAAAAGCAAAAAGATACGATGGAGCAAAAGTTTCAACAAGCCAGTTTACAAACCCTAGAATCTTGGTTAATTCAATGGCCTACTGCGATCGCTGCTGTTTGCAAAAATCCTGATTTACCCGCAGCAAGATTATTACCCATAGTTAAACCTATAGAACGTTTAATTAAACAATGGGGCATAGAAAAAATTGACTTTGTGGGCAAGGAACTTCCTTACAATCCTCAATATCATGAATTAATGAAAGGTTCTGCTCAACCAGGAGATATGGTGCGAGTTCGTTATGTAGGATACAAGCAAAAAGACAGAATATTATACAAACCCAAAGTAAGTCTTGTGATAAAGGAATAATTCTCAAGAATATGCTACTTTTTATGAAATGCTAAAAATGAATGACTATGATTATCATTCACACTCATTATAACTCTTGGATAAAATAACCAGTTTTAATTGCGGTTGGCTGATTAGAAGACCGCATTTTTTAAAATAACCATTACAGATCAATTATTAAAAAATAACTGAGAGAAATTTATGTCATCGAATTTAGGCAAGATGTATGTTTTTGGGGATAGTCTTTCTGACATGGGAAGCTTCTTCAATTTTACTGGAGATGTACTTCCAGAGGAGTATAACCCTTTTCCCTCTTTATATCCATCAGAACGTTTTTCTAATGGACTCGTTTGGATCGATTACCTTACAGATAAGCTAAATCGTACAATCGATCCCTTTATTACTGGGGTGGAGATTGATCCTGTTAGTCGTGAGCCTATACTCAATTTTGAGCCTAGTGAAAATAGTGATGGAGTTAATTTTGCTATTGGTAGTGCGAGTTCTGGTAGTGAGAATACATCAGGTATTGTCCCTATAGGTTTAAAAGCACAAATTGATATTTTTGAGTTTTTTGTCGAGAATGTGAGTTCTGGAGAAGGCTTGGGAGGTGACGACGACGACGATGACCATGGCTTTTTAGAAAACAGCTTATCCATGGTTTGGATTGGTGCAAACAATTATATTGGTTTGATCCAAGATAATCCGACTACTCCAGATGTTATCGAAAACAATTTACCTGATACCCAAGAAGAAATCCAACAGACAGTTTCAACCGTCGTTGAGGTCAACATCGCAGGTGCTATTCAAGACATTATTAATGTAGGAGTCGATAATGTTGCTGTCTTTAACATGCCAGATTTAGACAAAACTCCTCTTGGTCGCAGCTTAGATAGCGATTCTAAACAAGCACTCAAAGATTTAACTGGGGCACATAACGATCTTCTATTAGACACTTTAGATGATTTAGAAGATGCTAATGATGACGTAAACCTAATTTATATAGATATTGATAGTTTATTTGACAGAGTTATCGCCGATCCAAATAAATATGGGTTCACTAATGTCACAGACGGCTTTAGTGGGATCAATGTTTCAGGAGGTCTACCCCAACCTACAGCAGATGGAAATCCTGATGAATATTTATTTTGGGACAATATTCATGCTACTACTGCTGGACATGAATTGATTGCGGATTTCGTTATGGATGAATTGGAAAATGCAGATGTAATTTAATCTTTTATCGTAAACAACCCTTCCCTGCTAAGGCGAGGAAGGGGGTTTGAATCTTAAACAATCGAATAGAGTTGATGGACTTCTGTAATACTCATACGCGATCGCACTTCTAAATCTAAACTAGAGTAGTCACCTTGAGCAAAATGTTCTGAAGCAGCACAACCAATCATTGCTGCATTATCGGTACAGTACTTAAGGGGAGGAAAGTAAACTTGAATATTGTAATTTTTAGCAGCATCTAATAATTGTCGTCTCAACTCACTATTAGCAGCTACCCCACCCCCAACAGTAATAGTATTAATCCCAGAGTCTAAGGCACATTGAATTGTTTTTTTAGTTAAAGCTTTAGCTACTGTAGCCTGAAAGCTGGCTGCAATATCTGCTACAGGAATATCTCCTTGAGTTTCCAACTTCTGGACTAATCTCAACACCGCGGTTTTTAGTCCACTAAAACTGGAATCATAGGGATGATATCCCCCTTCTGGAAGAGATATTCTGCCTTCTGGTAGCTTAAACGCTTTAGGATTTCCTGATTTTGCCAACTTGTCAATAATTGGTCCCCCTGGATAACCCAAATTCAGTAATCTCGCTACCTTGTCAAAAGCTTCTCCTGCTGCATCATCCCTAGTTGTACCGAGCATTTGGTATTGGAAACTATCTTTAACTTGGATCATGCTGGTATGACCACCTGAAACTAGTAAGCAGATAAAAGGCGGTTTTAAATCAGGTTGGCTCAAATAAGAAGCATAAATATGTCCTTCTAGATGATGAACCCCTAAAAATGGCTTGTGATGAATCATTGCTAGAGTTTTCCCTGCACTGACTCCCACCAACAAAGCACCTACCAAACCAGGAGCACAAGTGGCTGCAACAGCATCAATATCTTGCCATTTTACTGCTGCTTCTGTCATAGCTTGATCCAAACACACATTAATTGCTTCTAAGTGTTGACGAGATGCTAATTCAGGAACAACACCACCATAAACACTATGTAAATCGATTTGGGAAGCTACAATACTACTTAAAACTTGACGTTTCTTTACAATAGCCACTGCTGTTTCGTCACAACTTGTTTCGATTGCTAAAATTGTTGCCATCGTTTGATAAGTTTATCTAGAAGAATAAATTTCTTTATCGAAGCTTTACTCTTATAAGTTAAATGTAAACGAGTAAAGTTTTTTAGCGTCCAAAAGAAATTTTGACGGTGGAAAAGATTGGTTTTTCCGATCATATCCAACCATCGTGTTGACGCTTTTGTAGCAACCTTATTATCTCCTAAAACGAAAGGAAACAAATCCATGAGAAGATTGTTTGCTTTAATTCTCGTAATTACCCTTTGGTTCAATTTTGCTCCATCTGCATCTGCTGATGTGGCTGGACTAACTGTTTGTGCAGATACACCTGCTTTCCAACAAAAATCCCAAAACTACCTAAACACTACTGACGATCCAGATTCTGGTGTAAAACGTGCAGAGCGTTATGGTCAAGCTCTTTGTGGACCCGAAGGCTATCCTCACCTAATTGTAGATGGTCGCTGGTCTCATATGGGTGATTTCTTCATCCCTGGTGTTCTCTTTCTCTATATTGCAGGTTGGATTGGTTGGGCTGGTCGCTCTTACCTAATTGCTATTCGCGATGACAAAAATCCTGAAATGAGCGAGATTGTCATTAATGTACCTTTAGCAATTAGCAAAATGTTAGCTGCTTCTACATGGCCTCTCTTGGCTTTTGGCGAATTTTCTAGTGGAAATTTAACTGCTAAAGATTCTGAAATCCCCATTTCACCTCGCTAGCTAACAACTGGCTTTAGTTTATTGTTTTAATGGAGAACATTTTATGGCAGACTTACAAAAGTTTCTTTCTACTGCTCCTGTGTTAATCATGGCTTTGCTCACGTTTACCGCAGGTCTTTTGATTGAATTTAATCGCTTTTACCCTGATCTTCTGTTTCATCCTTAAGTCTTAAGATTTAGGATTTATTTAGGAAAATCAATTATCTTTATTAGTTTTGGGGTTTGCTATTTATCCTTTGTAAACTCTAAAACCCAATAAATTGCGATCTCTTGGAGGTCGCTTTTTTGGTGATTATTGACAGATTCAAAATACAATATTAGCTAAAAATAATTACAAAATATCAGATAAATCTACTATTAAATTGGGTAATAAAGTTTCTCCTGATAAACTCGTCGGATGTTTTAATACTTCTTTATCCTGTTTGGTTCGATAAATTTCTACTTGCTTTTCATCGGGATTAATTAACCAACCTAGTTTTATTTCACAACTCATATATTCTGCCATTTTCTGTTGTGCAGTTAATAAGTCATCGGTAGGAGACATTAACTCAATTACAAAATCAGGATCGATGGGTGCAAAGCCTCTTTTTTGTTTGTCTGTTAAACTATTCCATCGAGAAATTGCAATCCAACTAACATCAGGAGAACGAGTTGCACTATTAGAAAGTTTGAACCCAGTTGAGGAGTCAAATACTTCCCCTAATTTGTATCGGCGATTCCAGGCTTGAAGTTGATAAATCAAATCCGCATTTTTTCTACCACTTTCGCTACCAGTTGGGGACATAACAATTAATTTGCCTGCTGCATCAGTTTCTAGTTTAAGTTCGGGATTGGAGGCACATAAGTTTTCAAAATCAACATCAGAGATGTGATTAATAACAGGTTTTAAGTCGATAATATGAACAGACATAACTAGTCACTTGGGTGGTTTAATTGATTTTAATTTTAAAGTTTAAAATATTGACTAAAACGACTCAATCAACAAATTCTTTCATATATTTCCCCCATAAAGTTGCAGCTTGCCAACTACTTCCATTGGTAGGGGTATTATCATCATTGCCCAACCAAACACCAGTTACTAAATTTATTTCAGGGACATAGCCAACAAACCATAAATCAACATTTTTATCAGTTGTCCCTGTTTTTCCTGCTTCCCCTTCCCCCAATTTCGCAGCCCTTCCTGTACCATCTTGAATTACTTTTCGTAACATTTTGGTCATGCGAGATGCCACTTTGCGACTAACTGCTTTTCGGTAATTTTCTTGCTGCCGATCAAAAGTATAAATTTCCCGACAAGTATCAATATTGCTATCATCAGTACAATCTCCCCCATCTAAGATTCTTTTAATAGCATGGGGACGGTGCCACATCCCATTATTAGCTAATGCACCATAAGCTCCAGTAATTTCTAAAACACTGACTTCACTTTGTCCTAATACTAAACCAGGGGCTAAAGTTAAATCTGATTTAATCCCCAAACGTTGAGCAGTATCGATTACCCTATTTAATCCTGCATCTTTTGCTACTCTAAGAGCGATCGCATTTTCGGACTTTGCCAAGCCTTCATACATATCTATTTCACCCCTACTTCTTTCACAACCTCGATATCGTTGCCCTTTCCAAGCTATCGGATTACAGGAGTATTCTTTATCTGGATCGATGCCTCTTTCTAGGGCAGCAGCATAAGCAAAGACTTTAAAAGTTGAGCCTGGTTGCCTTTTGGCTTGGGTAGCTCGGTTAAACTGACTTTCTTGGTAATCAACACCCCCTACCAGGGCGACAATTTCCCCCGTATTGGTATCCAGGGTAACTAAGGCACCCTGCTCGAAACGAAGTCTTCTACCATCTTCATTAACTGAATTTCTTAAGGATAATTCCGCAGCTTTTTGGATATCTGGGTTTAAAGCTGTTTCAATGATGAAATTACCTTCTTTTGCTACTTCTGTACCCAACAAGTCTTGCAATTCATCTAAGACATAACTATAAAAGTAGGGCGCAACTGTATTAGAAAGGGTACGACGGGCATTAGGACTAACTTCTATGCGGGATCTCCTGGCTCGATCTGCTTCTGCTTCTGTGATCATCCCTAACTTGAGCATGCGATTAATTACTCTATTGCGTAACGCGATCGCGGTATCATAGTCTTTAATCGGATTGT
>JASJDF010000179.1 GCA_030065715.1 Xenococcaceae cyanobacterium MO_188.B19
AAGACTGAGTTGGCATGAGCTACGGAGTCCGAATACTAAACCCTACGAACGATGGCTGCTAAAGTTTCTGGTCAACTCAACTGTAGTAGATGTAGCCAACAAGCTGGATACTCCCACATTCAGCAGCCCCATGCATGAAGTACAAAAAAAGTATAGATTGAGGAGCATCAGTCTCCTAAAAGTAGCCAATGCTCCAGAATAGAAAACAGTAAACAAAGACAATAGAATTCTGACAAAACTCTAATTCTTTGTCCTTGTGAAAGTGTTAACAGAAATAGAAATTAACTCCATCAACCATTTAGGAATAGTCGCAGGAATAATTGATGAACTACAAATAGTAGATATCATCAACCAAGAATTAGGAATAGATGAACAAGAAATAGTTAATTCAGGAGAAATCGTCAAAGCAATTCTTATAAACGGATTGGGTTTTGTTTCCCAACCACTATATTTATTCCCCAAATTCTTTGAAGATAAAGCCACAGAACACTTATTAGGAAAAGGAATATTACCAGAACATTTAAACGACTATAAAATAGGTAGAGTAATGGACAAGCTCTACAATTATGGGCTATCAAATTTATTTCTATTAATTGCCTTAACAGCAGCTAAAAAATATCAGATTAATCTGGATTTTTCTCACTTGGATTCTAGTTGTTTCTCAGTTCATGGGCAATATAATCAAGCAAGTTGTTCAGAGGAGCAATTAACTAAAAAAGAGTTGGATGAAGACAGGGGACCAATCCCAATTACCATCACTCATGGTTATTCCAGAGACCATCGACCAGATTTAAAACAATTTATTTTAGATTTAATTGTCACAGGAGATGGAAATATTCCTGTATTTATTGAAGCAGCCAGTGGCAATCAAAGTGATAAAAAGGCTTTTGGACAAATAGCCAAAAACTATAAGAAACAACTGAAATTGGAGACAACGATAGTAGGAGATAGTGCATTATACAGCAAAGATAACTTAGGCTTACTTAAGCAAATTAAATGGTTAACTAGAGTTCCTCTATCAATCAAAGAGGCGAAAAATTTGGTTAATGAGGTATCATCATCAGAATTGAGTAAAAGTGAACTCCCTGGTTATTCCTTTGTGGAAAAAACTAGTAATTATGGAGGAGTTCCTCAAAGATGGTTAGTGGTAGAAAGTGAAACGAGAGCCGAATCTGATAAGAAGTCTCTGGAGAAGAAAATCACCAAAGAAAAAGAAATAATTCAAAAGAAAGTAGCTAAATTATTTAAGAAAACATTTGATAGTGCAACCGAAGCAGAGTTGAGTCTTAGACAGATACAATCAAAACTAAAATATCATCTAATTTCTGAAATAGAAATTAGAGAAAATCAAATTATCAAGCAAAATAATACTTATCAAATAACGGCAAAAATTCAGCCTCGTCAGGATATAATTGAATCTTATAAAAAGCGAGCAGGAAGATTTATTATTGCCACTAATCGATTGGATAATCAAGTATTTACTGCTGAATTAATGCTCAAAAAATATAAAGAGCAACAAAATGTAGAAAGAGGTTTTGCTTTCTTAAAAGACCCGTTATTTTTTGCTGATAGCATTTTCTTGAAATCTCCTCATAGGATAGAAACTATGGCGATGCTTATGGGTTTGTGTTTAATGGTTTATTCTTTAGGGCAAAGAGAAGTTCGTTATCAATTATCTCAAGCTAAAACAGGAGTACCGAACCAATTAGGGAAATTAACCGCTAGACCAACACTACGTTGGATATTTCAATGTTTTCAAGGCATTCATTTATTGATTCATCAAGGAACTAAACAAGTTGTTAATCTCACAGAAGAACGTTTGTTTACTCTCAAGTTTTTCCCCTTATCTTGTCAAAAATATTATATTTTATCTGGTTAGTTAATTAATCAGCCGTCCCAGCTTTAATTATCTTAAATAATTCTTTTTTGTCTTAATAAAAAGACTGTAGAGTCATTTAGCTTGAGCAGTCATTCTCAAGAATCTCTGAATAATGAGAATGAGTCTCCCTAAATCAATTTGTTAGCGTAAGTTTTACGCTAACAACAGCCCCCTCGATCAGATTAACTTTTGTCTTCAAGATTCAATCCTGCTTTTTGAGCGATTTCTTTCATGTTTCATCTGTGGGGCTGCTGGATGTGGGTTAGATCTACACCAGCATGAGCTTGAATTGTAATAAAGGTATGTCTGGTAGCACTAGGTTTGAGATACTGACTAATTTCTCCGTCTTGCACCAATCTTGTAACTACACCAGGGGAATAGATATTCCTCAAAATAAGGTCTGAGCCAATTAGAGAGACGACAAAAATGCTGCTGCTCAAAAAAAATAAGCGATCGCTTTTATTCCAATTGCTCATAAACTTCATTGTTAACGCAATTGGGCAATTTTTCAGCTTTTAGTCCAGCAATCAAATTATTTACAGCCATTTGAGCCATCTTGGCTCTAGTTTGATAGCTAGCACTGCCAATATGAGGGGTAATAATAACGTTGTCTAGTTTTAAGAGAAGGCTATCCATAGAAATTGGTTCGGGATCGGTAACGTCCAAAGCTGCACCAGCAATTTGATTAGTAATTAAAGCTCGATACAAAGCTAGCTCATCTACGATCGCGCCTCTAGCAGTATTAATTAGAATCGCAGAAGATTTCATTAATTGAAAAGAGCGATCGCTAATTAAATGATAAGTTTCTGTTGATAAAGAAGCGTGCAGGGTAACAAAATCCGACTCAGACAGCAAAGTGTCTAATTCGGCATACTCTACACCCATAGACTGTTCCAATTCAGATTCTTTTCGGTGTTTGCTGTAATAGAGAATTTTTAGATCGAATCCTCTGGCGCGACGAGCAACTGCTTGACCAATGCGCCCGAAACCAATAATACCTAAAGTAGAACCGCTTAAATCTGCTCCTAACAATAGGGTAGGTTCCCAAGTCTTCCATTGACCGGCTTTGACGAATTTTTCTGCCTCCACTATTTTACGTGCTGCTGCCATTAACAACGCCCAAGTAAGGTCAGCAGTAGCATTAGTAAGAACACCAGGAGTATTGCCCACAGGAATACCTCTAGCTGTAGCCGCAGCGACATCGATATTATCGTAACCAACTGCCATTTGACTGATGACTTTTAGGGATTTTGCCGCTTCTATCAGTTGTTTATCAATAGAATCGGTGAGCAAACACAGTAAACCATCTATTTGCTTCACTTTATCCAGCAAGACTGAGTAAGGTGGCGGCTGTCTTTCTGTCCATGTTTCTACTTCTGCTATCTCGTGCAATTGTTCTAATTCAACTTGAGGCAGACGACGAGTTATAAATACTTTAAGTTTGGACATATTGATAGATAGGCTTTGTCTTAAGGCTTTCAGTTACATATCAAAGCGAAAAACCAAATAACTGGGCAGCTTTTTGTTAAAAAGTTACAAATTTGTTCCCCTCTCGAACTTTTCTTGTAGACTTAATCGTTAAGTTTAAGTCTAAATTAAATAGTTTTATGTCAGGTAGCGTAGAACCATATTCTCCCAGAGAACGAGAGGAACAAGAAGTCAGAGAGCAAAGACTTCGGGCTTACTGGCGAGCCAATACTACCCTAATCCGTAATTTATTAATTGTTTGGGGTTTTGTGTCTCTTGGTTGCAGTATTTTATTTGTGCCGTTACTAAATAATATTCGTTTTGGTGGCGTACCTCTAGGTTTTTGGATGGCACAACAGGGTTCGATTTTCACTTTTGTCATTCTGATTTTTATCTATGCGATCCAGATGGATAAACTCGATCGCAAGTATCGCCGAAAGTAATTAAAAAATAACTAATAACCCAAAAATTATGTCTGCTGAAGCTTGGACTACAACTTTTGTCATTATTTCTTTTATTGTCTATTTATATATCGGTTGGCGATCGCGGGTAAGAGATAGTCAGGGGTTTTTTGTAGCCGATCGCGGTGTTCCGGCAATTGCTAATGGGGCGGCAACGGCTGCCGATTGGATGTCGGCAGCTTCTTTTATCTCTATGGCGGGGATTATCTCTTTTTTGGGCTATGATGGCTCGATGTATTTGATGGGATGGACTGGGGGTTTTGTTATCCTAGCTTTGCTACTCGCCCCCTATCTGCGGAAGTTTGGTAAATATACCGTTCCCGATTTTGTCGGCGATCGCTATTATTCGGTATGGGCAAGATTGGTGGCTGTAGTAGCGGCTATTTTTGTCTCTCTTACCTATGTAGCGGGACAAATGCGCGGGGTAGGAATTGTATTCAGTCGCTTTTTACAGGTAGATATTAATACTGGTGTGATCATTGGCATGATTATTGTGGCATTTTTTGCCGTGCTTGGGGGTATGAAAGGTATTACCTGGACGCAAGTAGCCCAATATGCGGTTTTGATTGTGGCTTATCTAATTCCTGCTTTTGCGATCGCTTTAATTCTGACAGGAAATCCCATTCCTCAGTTGGCCTTTGGGTTTAGCGATATTATTGATAAATTAAATCAAGTTCAGGTGGATTTAGGGTTTGCCGAATATACTCAGCCCTTTGTTGATAAGTCCATGTTGGATGTCCTGTTTATTACCATTGCCTTAATGGTAGGTACTGCGGGACTCCCCCATGTAATTGTCCGCTTTTATACTGTGCCTTCAACCCGTGCTGCTCGTTATTCGGCTGGTTGGGCATTACTATTTATTGCCATCCTTTATACTACTGCCCCTGCGGTGTCTGCTTTTGCCCGCTATAACTTAATTGATAGTTTGCACGATAAAACTGTTGCGGAAGTACAACAATTAGATTGG
The DNA here is from genome assembly GCA_030065715.1 of Xenococcaceae cyanobacterium MO_188.B19. Classification (GTDB taxonomy): domain Bacteria; phylum Cyanobacteriota; class Cyanobacteriia; order Cyanobacteriales; family Xenococcaceae; genus JASJCP01. The sequence goes on from JASJDF010000179.1 coordinate 4,775, forward strand.
GCAACTAAGTGGGAGAATACGGGTTTATTGGGATTTGAGGATAAAAATGGTGATGGGAGGATTGCTCTAACCCCAGAAGAGTCAACCAGCGAAATCACCATCGATCGCGATATCATTGTCCTTTCCACCCCAGAAGTGGCTAAACTCGCACCTTGGGTAATTGCCTTAGTAGCTGCGGGAGGTTTAGCTGCGGCTTTATCTACGGCATCGGGATTGTTACTGGTAATTTCTAGTTCCATTGCCCACGATGTCTACTATCGAATTATTAACCCCCAAGCCTCTGAATCCCAACGGGTGATGGTAGGCAGGGTGATGGTGGGTTTTGCGATTGCGATCGCAGGTTACTTTGGTGTCCATCCCCCTGGTTTTGTGGCACAGGTAGTAGCTTTTGCTTTTGGACTCGCTGCGGCTAGCTTCTTCCCCGTAATTATTTTAGGTATCTTCGATAAACGTACCAATCGGGAAGGCGCGATCGCGGGAATGATAATTGGCTTGGCTTTCACAGCTTTTTATATTATCGGTGTGAAATTCTATGGTATGCCAACTTGGTTTTTGGGGATATCTCCTGAAGGTATTGGCACAGTGGGAATGGTACTTAACTTTATCGTGACATATACTGTCTCTCGCTTTACTCCACCTCCGCCTTTAGCCGTTCAGGAAATGATCGAACATTTGCGATCGCCAGAAGTGGATGGTGCGCCTCTTCCCGATTTGGGAGAAGAAGAGTTAGATTAATTCGATAAATCGTAGGGAGGTAGGGAGATAGGGAGATGGGGAGATAGGGAAGTAGGGAAGAGACAAGGCATGCCGTTGAGACAACGCATGCGTTGTCTGTACGGGAAGTAGGGAGATAATTGATTCCCCAAGTTCCCAAGTCCTCAAGTTCCCAATTCCCCAATTCCCCAATTCCCCATCTATCTTTTACGAGAATGAAACAGCCCTACTGGTTTTAAACGAGCGATGATTAAAGCCAATTGCCTACCAAAATAAAAGGTGCCCAGTAGTAAGGGTGTTTAAATCTAGTGGAATTAATCAAATCCAATTGGGACTGTCGCCAAGCTTTAGCCTTAGTCATTGGGACTTGGGATTGAGTTAGTCGTTGATAAAAATTCTTCATCGCAAAGGCGGTAGATTCATCGGATACCGTCCACAGAGTAGCTAAAGTACTTCTGGCTCCCCCTCGAACCGCCATCCCAGCTATGCCCAAAGCTGCCCGTCGATCTCCCACCGCAGTTTCACAAGCACTAAGTACCAACAGTTCGATCGCTTGTTGTTGTTTGAGACTTTGGGTTTTCAGAAGGCGATCGAGTTGGTTGATTTGAATGGGATTATCCCAAGCCAACAAAAATGTATCTTCTAAAGTAGAGCTAAACTGACCGTGAGTTGCGATGTGAACTATGGGATATTCAGCAGATTCCATTTTAGCTTGTAAAGTCTCTTGAGTGAATTCGCGATCGAGTAAGACGTTACTATTTGTGTGCTGTTGGATATCTTCTAATTCAACCTTGACATAATCGAGAGGTGCAAAACCGTGTCTTGCTTCTGTCAACCCAGCTACTAAAGTTTTTAATTCCACTTCTTTTAAAGGACGAGGGGCTAACAATTGTAAGCCTGGGGTGAGAGCGATATTATAATCCTCAATGAGATAATTTTCCCCATCATGCAAAACTGCCATGGGAATATTACGGAAACTACCATCGGGCACGAAAACCAAAGTTTCAATGCCACTGTTAACCAAATCGGGTAAAGCGGGACGAATTAACCAGTTATATAGATTCTGAGCGGGTTGGTAAAATGCTCGCCGACTTCTGATCCCAACTGTTTGACGTAGTTTTTCGATTTCTGCTTCTAGTTCTGCTTGGGGAATTTCGGTAGAATAATGACGCAGGGGTTTTCCTGGTAGACTGACAATTACTTCCAAGCGATCGCCTAAAATAATCGGATAAATTACTGCCGCCTGGCGATCGATATTATCTATACTGGTTGGTCGAGCATCTAAGCACGCCTCGCGAAAGAAATCATTTAATTCGGCTAATTGTAAGGATTCGACTGTATTTCGAGCCTGTAGGAGATTGTCTTGACTAATTTCTCCATCCCCTTGGGGTTGAAGCAATAAACCAATTAATTCTCGATAAACTGGTTCGACACTCTCCTGAAAAGAAAATTGGGTGTCGATATTAGTGACTACTAAGTCACCTCGGAGAGATTCTAAGGCGTTAACAGCCTCAGAATAGGAGACGATCGCCCTGGAGCGATCTTCCTGAATCACCGATAATCTACCTAACTGCCATTGCCATTGGTAAATAAGCTCTGGTTGATTAATTCTTTGAGCTAATTCTAGAGCTTGTTCGGTATATTTTTGGCTCGTTCCCCATTGTTGTTGCTGTTCGTATAAATGACCGAGTATCCCCAAACTATAGGACTCTGCTTTAAGATCTTGGAGTTGTTGGGCTTGTTGAATAGCTTTAGCCAATAAGTTTTGAGATTTATGGAGATAATTTTGAAAATCAGAATCCTTAGCTGCTAGATCGATTAGACTGTTGGCGAGATTAACTTGAGCATAGATCGAGCGTCTATTAGCTGTGGAAGATAGTTTAGCAACATTTGTCTGAATTTCAGGCAGTAAATCTTTGACTGGTTGCCATTGTTCGTCAGCAATTAACACACTAAGTTGATTTAGTTGAGCTTCTGTTTTCAGTAAAGGTTGTGAAGTAGTTGCTGCTGCTTGTTGATAAAAAGCGTAAGCTGTTGTAATTAATGAACTCCGTCGCCTAATCGCGACTTGCCGATCTCCTAAAACTTTAGCTGTATTTCCCAGACTAAATAAAGTCGTACTGCTTTCTTCTGGTAAATTGAGTTTTTGAGAAATTGCCAGGCTCTGTTCCAGTATCTCTTGAGCCTCTTCTAGATTGCCAGTAACTTGTAGGGCAATCCCCAAACTCCGCAATCCTGCTATTTTAAGTCTGGAATCGGGTTGTTCGTTCAGTTTTGAGCCAAGTTGTAATAGTAATTTCTGAGAGCGTCTATATAATCCTAAATTTTGCAAGGCTTGGGCTTGATTAATCTGACTACCCAGCGCGCCAATTTCATCTCCAGCTTGTTGATAAATTTCAGCAGCTTGTTGCCAACTCTCGATAGCTGCTTCTGTTTTGCCCATAGCTAACTGCAATCTACCTTGAGTATTGATAGCCTGAGCGTATATTTCTAAATTTTCAGCTTTTAATTCTGGTTGAGACTCTAAGATCTGAAGACTTTGAGATATGTATTGCTTTGCTTGTTGCCAATTGCCCTGTTTCTGACTACTTAAAGAGAGATAACTTAAACTCAGAGCTTGATTCAGAAAATTTCCTTCAGTCTTATCTTGTTGATATGCCTGTTGCCAAGTTGCCGTAGCTTCAGCATATCTACCAGCTTCATAGGCAATTCTGCCCCTTTGTAGCAAATTGGAATTTAAGCTCGATCGCATTTCTGTTGCCATTAAAGTTGATTGCGCTACTGCTGGTGCTAAAGGAGCGATCGCACCTAGAGTCAACAAAGCCCACCAAAAACTATGATGAATAGAATTGAATCTTCTCTTGGTTCTTAAGCTATTCCACATTTGATTTTTCTGATAAATTAACTTCTCTTTGCAAGCCAGCCAAGCAAAGTTTGCTTATATCATTCCCAAAATTGGCGTATAAATAACAGTAAGCAGTCAACACTACTGACTCCGAACTAATTCCCTTGCCTATAGCAATGCCGATCGCATATTTGGGAACAATTAAACAATCTTGTTAGCTAAAAATCGCCAAAATTCCCAGATCCGATCTGTAATCGTTTATGCCTTATCAAAGCGTTCGTCAACACAACGAAGAAGATTGTGGGGCGGCTTGTCTTGCGACTATTGCCAAACACTACGGCTGTAACTTTAGCCTCAATCATATGCGTCAAGTTGTTGGTACTGGGCAACTGGGAACTACCATGTTGGGTTTACGAAGAGGTGCAGAAGCAATTAAGTTTAATGCCTATCCCGTTCGTGCTACTTCTGAATTATTAGAGCAACTAGACCAAGCTCCTTTACCAGCTATTATTCATTGGAAAGGCTATCACTGGGTAGTTTTACACGGACAGAAGGGCAAAAAATATGTGGTGGCAGATCCCGCAGTAGGCATTCGTTATCTAACTCTGACTGAATTACAAGAGGGTTGGAGTAATGGCGTAATGCTGTTATTAGAGCCACAGGAAGACTTTTTTGGGCAAGCTGACGATGAGGTTGAAGGTTTTTGGCAGTTTTTCAAGCGTTTGCGTCCCTATCGCTGGATTTTGCTAGAAGCATTGTTGCTCAATTTAGTAGTGGGAATGCTGTTTCTGACGACACCAATCCTAATTCAAATTCTGACCGATGATGTGTTGGTGCGGGGAGATAGTCAACTTCTGGTAAGAGTTGCGATCGCTATGGCGGTTATGAATTTAATTGCCAGTGGTTTGGAATTAGTCCAGGCTAATTTGATTGCCCATTTTGGTCAACGTCTAGAATTAGGACTGGCACTAGAATTTGGTCGTCAAATTTTGCGTTTACCTCTGGATTACTATGAAACTCATCGCAGTAACGAAGTGGTTAGCCGTTTGCGAGATATTCGGGAACTCAATCAGCTTCTTTCCCAGGTATTACTGCAACTACCTGTTTTGTTTTTTACTGGGGTAGTTTCTCTGTGCCTCATGCTGTTTTACAGTGGTAAACTAACTCTTGTGGTAATTGCGATCGCTCTGTGTATGTCTATCTCGACGATTCTGTTGCTGCCAATTCTGCGACAAAAAACCCGCTCCCTGATTGTCACTGATGGGGAAAATCAAGGACTGTTATTGGAATCTTTTAAAGGTGCATTGACTCTCAAGGCGATTAACGCTGCGCCTCAAGCTTGGGAAGAAATGCAAAATCGTTTTGTTCGCTTCTCTAGTCTCAGCTTTCGCACTGTTCAAATTGGCATTATTAATCTCGTCTCTTCCCGCTTGTTTGCCAATTTAGGAACTATTGCGGTGCTTTGGTATGGCGGTACTTTGGTTATCCGATCGCAATTGAGTGTCGGTCAATTGGTGGCATTTCACAGTTTAAACCGCAATTTAATTCTGTTAATTATTTATGTAGTCAGTTGGGTAGAAGAATTTACTAGAGTTAGAACTGCTGCCGAACGTCTGACAGAAGTAATTAATAC
>JASJDF010000180.1 GCA_030065715.1 Xenococcaceae cyanobacterium MO_188.B19
GTTTATGTACAATCTTTGACAAGGTTTACAGAAAACACCATGCTCTAACTCAGGATTGTCTCTCTTCTCTTTCTTCTGAAACTGAAGAATTTGAGGCTGAAGAGGATAGACTTTATTGCAACTATCAACAGGGCGATCGCGTAAAACTCATTGATTCTCATAAACATCATACAGAGTGGGAATCTTTCATAGTTGTTGGTCAAAAGTACAATCACAATCGTTTTCGTAGTGATGAATCCTATCTAAACGAACCTAATTGGTACATATATATAGCATCGATCAAACAACCTGTTCCTGTTCCGTTCTGGGTTGCTGAAACTGAAATCTGTCACTCAGATCATTCAGCATTTATTGCTACTGAAGAGGTTTTCTAATTTCGTCTATTGCTAAGAACAGCGATCGCCTAACTCTTATGTGATCGCTGTTCGTTCAGGATTACATTTAAAAATCAGCTTACAGGGGACAAGCATTACCAAACGTCATAGTCAGCAACCAATTTTCGAGAGATTTGACGAACTTGATCTTTTCCGAGCTTAGTATCTTTGCTATCTTTAGATAATTCGCTTATGGGCTTGGCTAGCTCAACAGGCGCCTTCCACGGGCTGTTAGTCCGAAATTCAAGTCAATGAGTCCATCTGTGTACAGCATCCTAGCCCACTGCCAAGGCGGAGTCCCCGTGGACAATTCCACGTATTGCTTCAGTGCCTGGAGAGCTGGGGAGCTGACCTGAGTGATTTCTGTCCATTCTTGATTAACAAGGCTGACCGTCCTGTGGGCGGAGTCGTCAAAACTGAAAGTGCGTGGCAACCGTTGCACCTGAGTGTCATCCACGAGAACCTCATAGTCCTCTTGGTCACTCTCCCTTACCTCTATCACTGAGTTCAACCGCGAGCGACCTAGAAAAACAGGCACTTTCCTTCCCAGATCGTCTTCTGGTACCGAACCACCTTTGTGTAAGTAATTGTGCCAGATAGTTTGGCTTTCTTTGTCGGGAATCCATCGAGCGAGCAGCGTCTCGAACTTCTGTTCTAGCTCTTCCATCTGTTTCTCTAGATGCCGACGCCAAGTCCCTTGCTCGCCCTCACGCCGATGTTCCCCTTTGAGGTGGCGATATTCGGATGCAAGTTCTCGAAGTTGATCGTTTGGATTCTTAACAGTAGTCATGACGTTGAGGTAGATTATTGCGCTACTAAGATATCTGAAGCTCAGTTACCTTTATCATCAAGTTAAGAAATAAATCTGAGGAAGCTGTGAAGCTATCCTTTATACAACAGCAATGCTTTCAAGACTACCAAGTCTTATTTAACCGAACCTGAGTGGTATATCCTAATTGCCAATATAGACAAACCTGTAATTGACAAGTACTCGAAAGCGGAAACCGATATCTGTCACTCGGATCACTCAGCCTTTATTGATACTGCTGAAGTCTTCTAAAATTCTAAAATTCACGACAAGCGAGTCAGCTTAACTGCTGGCTCTTTTCTTTGCCTAAAAAAAGCGACCGCTCATACTTTTATGCGATCGCTACACTTGAACTAGATTTTCAGTGAATGATTTCAACAAGATCACCCCCAACAGGGGCTTTCTCATAGACTCAAATTCAGAGATTAATCTAACTCACTTTTTAGCAACCATGCACTTTTCTTCATTAATACTCCAGAAAAGCGACCGCATAGTCGGTTTAGCGATCGCTGTAACTTCAATGATATCTACAATCTCTAAGAGTAAATCATGAACAATAAATTATTCGGCAACAATCAAGAAAGCTCGAAACCAGTCTTAAAAATGCAATTCAGAGTTTCTAAAGTAAATAATTTCATAGAAATGGGTCTTCAGGATGGATTAGCGGGCAAAACCCCTCAATATCCTGAATTTTTACACTATTATATGGCTTGGGCTTCGGGTTATCGAGAGTATCTTTTAGGTGAATCAACAACACCTGTGGCTTAGTAATAATCTTTACTTTCTGTCCTTGATGATTCATAAAATAGCGATCGCGCAAACACCCAGAACGATCGCTTAAATAAAAACATGAAACTAGTTGTCTAAAGTAAATCATGAATAACCAAGCTTATATTGTTCCTGACAAACTTTAGAATTAACAGTTTATGATATCAGTGGGCGAAACTTGATTTCGTTCTTTTTGGTTTTATAACTAGGATTTGCATGATTCCCTTGTCTTCGCCTGACGAGGGAATTTTTTATCTCAAAAATCATGTAAGCTTCGCTATTTCATTCATGACAACTTATCACTCTACAATCCTTAAAAGTCATGGCTCAACTAATAGTTTTAAACCCTGACGGGTCTTATGCAGATATCTTTTCAATTCCTGATACTTTAGCTATTGAATTAACTACAGTTCTTCAATATTCAAACAGGAAATATTTAGACTTAGCTTTACTCAGAGAAATTGAACTTCAAGTTTTATCTGTTATTTCCAAGGGTTTTGCTATATCTACTATCTATTGTTTTAGTTCTCTCCTTGATGTAATTTCTAGGATTGAAAAATTACCGAATGCTGATTCTTTAACCATTCGGTTATCGAAGTAAAAAATAAGCCCTTGGATAGATAACCCAAGGAGAAACTTAATTATCTAAGAACCAATAACCTGACCAAGAATCAAGTTAACTCTTTTTATCATGAACTCCAGAAATATTGCAACTCTAAATTCTACAGGTATAACTTCTAGTGAATCATCATCAAAGTCTAGAATGAATAATGTTTCTGATTTCAATGACCTTGATGAGATAGGTGCATTAATTAAAGATACAAGAACAATAGTTCAAAAAGTAAAAGTTCGTACTCTTCAAGAAAAGATCACTATTCTTTTTTAATTTCATTTCTTTTAACAAAGTCCTTAGATTAGAAACTACTAAGGACTTTGTCATGGTAAACAATCCAACGATTATTCTTATTATGATACATCAATCTGAATTTTCCATCGGTAATACTGTCCAAGTTATCGACCATGACGAACATCCTTCTGAGTGGGGAACTTTTGTGATTACTGATTACAGAAATAACTTCTATCTTCTCTCTGGAATAGATAAATCTCCCTGTGAAGTTTTTTGGGCAATGAGTAATGAGATTTGTTTAGTTAGGTTAAGATCGGAGAATTAACAACTTAATCGTCACGGTGTTTCATTATTTCCTTATTTCCCCTCTGGAGATAGGGAATTTTTCTACTCTTCAAATACTTCTTTTCTGTCTTAGGGAAAGAGTAATTAAGTTATCTATTGCTACTTGAAAAGAAGAATTCTACTTTAACTATTTAGCCCATCAATCAATTAGATTTCTCAAGTATGGCAATTCCAAAGAGTAATTAGTCACAGCTATTTTTCTTTTCCAAGTAGCAGTTACTAAATCTATTGTTCCTAAAAAATATCTAAATTGAGAAAAAATTACTCCATAGTTGCTATTAGCTAATTACTTATTTAAGTAGCAAAAGTTAACTTATTTATTCAACATTTTACTGTATAATAGAGTTGTCATCATGAAAATAAGAAAACTTAAATCTTATCTTTCTAAATCAGGTTTTCAACAACTTAACAACAGAGGTAAAGGTAGCCACTTCATCTACGAACATCCTATTACTAATATTCGTTTCTATGGCTCTGGTAAAGACAATAAAGAAGCTAAACCTTATCAAATCAAAGCTTATGAGAGAGCTATCGCCCAAGTTTCTGTGAATGCCTAATTATTCATCAGTTAATCAATAAGAGAAAAATCATGAAAGCTGAACTGTTCAAGAAGTTATTGTCTGTTCAAAAAAATCTTAAACCTGTTGCTGAAAGTGGTAAAAATACTTTTCAAAAATATAAGTATGCCACTTCTATTGATGTCCTCGAACCTGTTAAGAAAACTTGTAATGAGTTTGGATTGTTTATTTACCTGGATGTGGTTGATTCTCAGATTGAACCTGGTCGCGCCACCTGCAAAATTTGTCTAACAGTAGTTGATTGTGATAGTGGAGAATCTGTTAGTATTGCCGCTTTTGGTCATGCGGAAGATTGGAGTCATAAAGAGAATCGTCCCACTGGTGATAAAGCGATTTATAAGGCTATCACTGGTGCTACTAAATATGCTGTTCGGGCTATGTTTGTTCTTCCTAGCAGTGACGACCCTGAAAACTCAAGAGACTCTAACAACTATTCTTCTGCAAAGAAACAATCAACTGTCTATCGCCCATCTCCCAAAACTTTCAATCAACCTAAACCCAAGACAAATTCTGTTCCAGTTTCAGCAACTCAACAATCTCAAACAACAAAGTCTGATAAACCATATTCACATTGGAAAAATGATGGAGATGCCATTGATTGGGCAAGAACTCAGTTACCACACATCAATCCAGAAGAAATCAGACGGGAATGGAGCAAAATTACTCCTGTCACTTTATCCAATAACAAATCAAGCAAGGCAATACCTTGGGTTGAGAGAATACAGCAATTGAAAACTATTTCGTCTGGATTATCACCTGTTCACAATTAATCACGGCATAATATATACAATAGGAGACAATCAAAAACATGGCTATACAAGTCGAATCTGACCTCAAAGATATACTTATCAAGTTTGACCAAAAGCTTGATAAATTAGCAGAAACTTTTGAGCAAAAACTGGATCATCTTCAATCGGATATGACTGAAGTTAAAATATCCATTGCTGAACTAAAAAAAGATAATCAGCGTCTTGAGGATAAGATTGAGGCTACTGACAAAAAGATTGATGCTACTGCTACTCGTCTTGAAGACAAGATTGAAAATACTGACAAGAAAATTGATTCTACTGCCAAAGGTCTTGAAGACAAAATCGATGCGCTCAACAAAAACTTAAGTGATAATGTTCAAAATCTCAGTAAAAGAGTTGATAATTCTGACTTCATAAATCGTGGCATCTTTATTTCCCTAGTCATTACCATATTAGGTGGTTTTGCCAGTTTCCTGGGTCTGATTGGGAAGCCTTAATTTAGTAGATTTTACAGCTAGAAAGCAAATGAAAACTCTTGTGGGGGTTTCATGTCTTCTATACTCTTCCTGCGTAATAATTCGAGAATTTTTAGAGCTGTATAATAGCAACGACTTTTTGCTATTAGTTTTGATTCTGAATAAATTCCCCAGCTAGAGTCAGGTAATTGCTTGATTGAATAATTCATCATCGATACTTCTACGTAACTTACTTACTATTTAGCTACAAAGTTTTCTGTGTTACGTCAGCCAAAATACTTGATTTCTCCTCGAATAAGTAAGTGTTTTTACTGAATAGTTTAATTTAGCTATTCGTCCCAGAGAATTTCAGACAGTCATTTTAGTCCAACCCTGCACTCGAAATGGTGCATGATATTTAGTTTTTGGAGAAAAATCATGTCAACAATATTTCATCTGCCTGAAAATATTAATTATCGATCTTTTTGTAAGTGAGTGGTAAAAATGAACTACAAAATATTACCATTATCCCATCAATTTGAGATGGAAGTATTGCGTCGTTTTGTCGAAGAGAATCCTGATAAAGCTTTAGACTTGGTCTTAAAATATTACCAAGAATACTCTGAGCTTTACCAACAGTATAAGGCTTTAGAGCAAGCTCATTTGAAATATAGAAATGGCTTATTTATGTAGTCTAAAAATCCTAATCACATTGATTTGATTTGCCCAGTAATTCTAGATTGCTACTGGAAAAAGAAAGACAGACTTTTAGTTACAGCAATTGATTTATATGGGACTCGGTTTTAAAATCTGAGTCCTCGATTCAAGCTGACTAAATACATCTTTCTCCTCAGTTAAAACACAAACATATTCGCCTCATTACATCATCATGGAAAATAATTCTTTGCCTCTAGAAAAACAATTCAAAGTACAACTCGAAGTGCAAAAGTTAGATTTTTATCTGAAAAAGAACCCTGAACAAGCCCATGAGCAAGCTCTTAACTATTGTGAAGATTTTTTGACTCTTGCTCAACAATATAAGCTTCTTGAAGCTGAATTGAAGGCTTTAAAAGAAAAACAATCTTCTCATCCCTCTCTTCCTCCTTTCAAGGCAAGAAAAAATAAATAGTTTCTAGTCTTGATTCATTGTTAAAAATTTACCCAATGAATCAAGTATTAGAACTTGAAAAAGATAAGCTACTGGGCTAAGAGATGGGTAGAGTATTTACTTTTCAAGCAGAATTACTAAGTTTATTGCTCCCAACAAATAATCCGAATAAAAAGAATTAAGGTGTAAAATGAATAACTCCAATGATTCAAAACTCCAGGCTAAATATGATGATTTAAGAGAGCGATACATCAAAGTTCTTACGGACAATCATTATCTTCGCCATCAAGTTAAACAATTAACCGAATTAGCTTGTGCTTTATCTGATGACCATGCACCTGTACCTTCATTTCTCAAGGAAGCTTTTGATAAGTAATACTGTCATTAATTGCTAATATTATAGGCTAGTATTTGTTATATTTGTTAATCATAAGTATATGATAATTAGTCTATAATTTAGTTACCTACATAAATCAAAATTTCTCCTCGTATTTATCCAGATACATTCAAAAGTCACTCTTGAACCTGGTTCAGTACATAACTATTGCTACGCTACAAAGTTTCAAATATTAGTTATTTTGGAGATAGACAAGATGTTTAATCGCTTCAGAAAGAAATCCGAATTGGAAGAAAGAAATAAATCGCTAATTGAGAAAAACTCTGAATTAGTGAAGACCATTGAAGAATTACGCCTTGAAAATTCAGAAATAAAACAGCATTACTTTGACTTGTTAACAGTCAATAATGAATTGCTTGCCAAACTCAATAAATCGCATAATTTTGTAGATACAGAAGATAGTTTAGCAGCCGAAGAAGTTAATCAATCAGAAAAATACTGGGATACTTTAACTTCTAGAATCGTTGCTCTGGATGAAAACGAGGAATTGAAGAAAATTAATAAAATTACCTCTAAATATTATCCAGTACCCATCGAAGAAGATGATAACAATGTAGTCATTAGATATTTTCGCTTTGATGAATCTCTTAAGAGGTTGGTACGAAATACTAAGCCTTGGAAAGAAAGACTTACCATAAATGGAGAAAGGTATTATTTACTAATTGAGTTACGCGATGGCGAGAGGGTTTGGGATATTACCCTAAAAAGATACTTCCAGGCTGCTATGCCTCCAACCTACAAGCTCAAAGCTGTAACTGATAAAGGAGAAGACTTTGACCTTAACCAAGATATTGCCGATGGCGATACCCAAAGCATTTCTGTTGCGATTGAACTAGAAGAAGGCGAGGGACTAAAATTTGAGATTTATCCCGAACCAGAGGATTATGTTGCATCGAGAATTTTCTGGTTTTATTGAGGGTATTTGTTAAAGAATTTAAAGATATTCTAAGTTCTATTAGCAAATATCAAAAATCCTGAATTTTATTACCAAGCTTGAGGATTTAAGTACTTTACTTAGTCAGCAAATACTGGATAACAAAGCTGAGCCAACTCACAATCAACTCTCAACATTATGCAAAATACTCATTTCCCGATAGAAGCGCAATTGGAAATTGAACGTCTTCAAGCTCATCTTCAAAAGCATCCAGAACAAGCGTTTCAATTAGCTGTCAAACATTTTAAGGATTATTTGCTGATTCTTTTAGAATATGAAAAATTGATTCAAAAACACCAATCTATTTCTTTTACTCCTTTTCCTAGTCCTCATCAAGTTCAACTAGAAGCTGAATACGAAGAGCAAGATACTTTTTGTCTTTTTTGAGTTGATTCATTTTATTGATTTATTAGTAATTTATCGGTTTATAAACTCCCCTCCTCACTCGTTTCCAATTTTTTTTATTGACATAATCAGCGAGTCTTCCAGTTATTGCTTGAAGATTTTTTCTTTCTTGTTGTTTTGTCCAATCTCTCTGTTCTTCCTTTGTATAGAGATAATCTAAGATATCGTTTGCCGTGAATGTCCTTGGTTTACAATCAACAATGTAGTTATCAATCATGGCTAATATATTTACCTGAGCGTTCAGAATAGGAGGTAAATTATGAACTGGTTTGGCTTTCGTTAAAGGCTCAAACTCTTTCGGTTCTAAAGTAAGCAGAGGTTTATAGACTCCAGGTTTTATTCGTTCCCATTGTCTCTCTTTATTACTCCATAAACTGTTATTAATCGAGGTAGTAACTTGACGATTCTGAGTTTTTGACCATTGTTTTTGTTCAGTTGGTGAATAAAGATAATTCACCACATCCTGAATAGTAAAAGTTATGGGGTGGCGTTCAATGATATATCCCATTATGGTATCTGGGAGAGTCATTTTAACTCTAGGATTCGGGGGTAAACTGTGATTAAAGTTGGTTTCAGTTAAAGGCGCAGACTCTTTTGGTTCAACTGGAAGTAGGGGTTTATAGACTCCAGTTCTGATTCGTTTCCAGTTTTTATTGTTGTAATTGGACAAACCACCTCTAATAATCTGACCGACTCTAGTTTTCTGAGATTGTGACCAGCTTTGTTGTTCGGCATCCGAATAAAGATAATTTACTACATCTTTACTAGTAAAAGTCTTGGGTTGACATTCAGTGACATATCCTTGGATTGTATCTCCCGCTGTCATCTTGACTTTCGGATTCGGGGGTAATTGATGCAAAGGTTTGATCGTAGAAACAGATTCCGTAGATGTCTCTTGAGCTTTGGTGCTAATACTTTTGTAAGGATTATTTCTCAATGCTTCTTTTAACAAAGTCTTTGGTTCAGAAACACTGTAATAGCACTGTTTATCGTAGCTATCCCTCTCACAGTAGCCCAGAGCGATCGCTTCCTCCAGAAACAATCCCACTGTATCCTGGCTTAAGCCTAATAGAGATTTTTGATTAACTGCTTTATGTAAATAACTCAGATGTAATTTTTTACCTGGGTCTTGAGCGAAGATTGATTCTAAGATGGGCATCACTTGAGACGACAATTTCACAAACTCACGATGAGATATTTCCTGGTTCTCGGTCTTATCATCGTTAATTTCTGGTTCAGGATTTGGTTCAGTCTCATCATCAATCAATGCCCCCATCCAATCCAGTTCCAGTTGCTCCCTACTACCGTTAATACTTTCTTGGTCAGGTTCAAACTCTAAAAACGACTCTTGTTCTTGAGGATACAAGGAGAGTTGTGAAGATAAATCTTTGAGCAAAACTTCTAATCTTTCTAGATTAGCTTTAGCTGCTAGAGCCTTGGCTATGTATTCTTCATACTGACTTTTATAGTGATGCTCTAACTTTTGCAAACTTTCAAAAGCCCCTGCTAATTCCTCCGAATTCATTTTGTGAACCTCTTACACTTAGATTTTTTGCCACCACATTCCATCCCATAGGTGGGGCAGCATAACGCATAGCTGCTTCTTTCCACTGTTTTGTCACAGCCAGAGCAGACGAACTTATATACTCGTTCGTAGAGTTTACGTTGGTGTTCTCTTACTGTGTATTCCCGATAGTGCTTGGTCTTATCTGCTTTGATTATTTTTTTAGGGTGGCTCATGGTGGTATGGGTTTGTGACTATTTCTATCATTCTGGCTTGTTTTTCTCTTTATTGCCTAAATTTGAGGAAATAGAAGTTCTATTCGTCAATATTGAAGACTAATCTAAATCCACTCCCGTGGCTCTAACTTGTAGTATCGTTTTAGTTGATTATAAAGAGCCAAATGGTGTTGAGCCATTTGTTTCGGTTTTTCAAAAAAAGTCTCTGTAGCAACCGCAAAGAATTCAGCAGGATTAGTTGTGCCATACTCACCCATAACTGTTTTAGCACCTCGTCCCACATTTTTTATTAATTGCTGATATTCTCTTGTAAATACTTTTGCCCAACTGGCATAATCTGACTTGTGTTTTAAAATAGGGACTCCATTAAAACTTCCATTTTCACTGTCTAGCTGATGGGCAAACTCGTGGAGAATTACATTGTGTCCATCCTGCCA